>NZ_CP070228.1:1500000-1800000 GCF_016904675.1 Arcanobacterium phocisimile
AACTGAAGACGGCTAGCGTTGACCTCAGTGCAACCTTGTTCGGCCAGGAACGCGCCCTACCAAGCGCAGTCACCTTCGCTAAAGGTGCAGACATGCCAAGCTGGATCACAGTTCACGAAAAGACCGGTACCGTAACAGCAAACCCATCTGAATACGTCGAGCTTAAAGACTATGTTTTCCATGTAGTGGTTACTCATCTCGATGGAGCAACCGAAAAGGTCGCAGTGAAGATTAAGGTAACCGAAGCCGATCCAGAAACAACCTACCCGTTAACCCCGCTCAAGCCTGGAAAGCACACAATCCCAGCCCTCGAGCTCACCCCAGCGCAACCAAAGGCTAAGCCACAAGCACCAAAGCCAGTAGAAAAACCTGGCCTAGCAAAAACTGGTATCAACCTCACTGGTCTAGCTGGATTAGCACTCATTTCAACACTCACTGGCGCCGCAATCACACGCCGTCGCAAAGCTTAACAACCAACATGCTTGTGGGGTCTCAGTTACTGAACTGATCCCCATTTGCTGGACAGCTTAAAGAGTTTCCTGTCCGTTAGGCTACAAGGGCCTGATTCCAACACTGGTTCGGAATCAGGCCCTTGAGTCGTTCGTGAAAGCTGTTGTGCCACGTGATGCATGGAATGAGCTGATGAAAATTCCTACGTACACTGGCAGTGGAAAGACCATGAAGTTTTTGGATACCCCTCCGGTTACAGACGCAGCTCATCTGAGCTCCTGTCGGTAGATCCAAACTCATAGTTCTCAGATCTTTGGCAAGGGCACTGTGATTCCATAGGTTTTGTATAGAAACATGCATGTCACAGACCCCAACCGATTCCACAAATCCACCAGAATTCGCACCCAACTCTTACCCGCTGAGCGACATCATTAGCGTCAGACCCAGCCTCAAAACTCAACAAAATGCGCAAGCTGGCCGCGCAATGCCAACATAGAAGTGCTCCCTAGAAGAAAGAATCCGGTTAACGAGTCCAACTTCTAGGGAGCACTTCATTTATCTGCGAGCTCCATCAAAGTAAATCCGGTTTGAGTCCTCCTAAACGTAACGCTTGTTGCGCCGATGTAGGACAATTCCACAGCCGACGAGCAGTGTGCTTGCCATCAGCAATCCTGGAACTGCAACACCGGTCTTAGCCAAGCCTTGACCAGACTTTGGTTGGACATCTGGCTTCCCTGATTGAGGTTGCTTTGGCTGCGGTGGAGTTGGTTGCTTCACATCCTGCGCGATGACTGTGAAGGTAGCCTTGGCAGTGTCGAATGCTGGACTGTTTACGTGGACCGTATGTGTGCCGGGAGCAAAATTTTCTGGCACACTCCATGTCACTTCAATCATTCCCTTCTCATTAGCGATAAAGGATCCAACCTTGACCGGGTCAGAGTGAACCACTACCTCAGCTTCAGTTCCTGGCTTTACCCCAGCGATTGTAATGATAAGACTATCGCCTTGAGCGACAGTTTCCTTAGAAATCTTCACGTCTGGGGCTTTATCTACGATAGGCTGATCCGGCTTAGGCTGATCCGGCTTAGGCTGATCCGGCTTAGGCTGATCCGGCTTAGGCTGATCCGGCTTAGGCTGATCCGGCTTAGGCTGATCCGGCTTAGGCTGATCCGTGTCTGGCTTTTCTGGAGCTGGTTCAGTGTACTCCTCAAGCGCGAGTACCTGGTGACCTTCGGCCGTGTACTTCGTAACGGTGGCATCTTCGTGATCCCATGTACGCTGTGGAGCGGTACCGGCTGCTTCGCCGTTGATCGCGAGAGCCAAACCACTGTAACGGTTGATTAAGCGGAGGGAATCCTGAACATCTCCAGTAATTAGCTCGGTAGTTGGCATGATAAACCACTGCTGGCCGACATTTGTATCATCAAGGTCAGCTACCATCAAGGATGCGTCCCACGCACGTCCCTCTTGTTTTGTAGAGTCAACGCCCAAAGCCTTGCCATCCTGAGAAAGAATGAGGTAGGAACCATCATCGCGGTACTTGAACGTCCATGCGCCGTTTGTCTTGGTGACCTTCGTACCGCCAACAACAGAGGTGCCGTCTTCACCGATCATGAGCATCGCGCCTTGACCATTGGCAATAGTGTATATCTTTGATGCATCGACTGGTTCATATGGTTCATCAGCTGCAACCGACAGGTTGATCAAATCGGAGTAATTTCCGTCCATGCAACCAAATGAGCAGTATGCACGGAAGTTCTTACCAACAATGGTTGTGTTGGTCTTGTTAGCGGTGTCAAGGAACCAGCGATACCACGATGCACTCTGGTAGGCATCACCAGTATCACCGATCTTGACCCACTTTTGGGTGGCAAGATTGTCCGTTGCATAGTATTCCTGTGACGCCTTACCAGACTGGTCCTTATGCTGTGGCTGGCCGATATACATTCCGAGGTACGCATTGTAGGTAATGTCCATGACGAACAGTGGAGAAGTTCCTGGCATTAAACCTTTACTTACCTGTTCTTGAGCGGTGCCTGGGTTCTTCGGGTTGTACTCTTTGTCGATTGGAGTGTAGCCGGTTGGGTTGTCTTCAGTTACTGGAATGATGTTGGATTCCTTGCCCTTAATACCTGGCTCTTCCCACTTTCCGTTGTACCACTTTTGCCATGTGCCGGTCTTCATCTTTCCGGAAATTGGTGCACGAGCAACATGCTCATGGAAGGTGATCCATGTTCCACGCTTGTTGACAATACGTGAACCGTAGAATGCATAGAAGTAACCTGATCGATAGTCAACATACAAGCGTGGATCGCCGTCGCCATAATAATATGTATTGCCTGGGAAGGCTGCTTCATCGCCACGTACAGTACTGTATGGTGAGGTGATCGCGTGACCCGGGATCTCCCAACTCTTACCTTGATCGTGCGAAACTGCGTAATCAATGGAATCGTAGTGGAGTCCGTCATCAAACGGCTGAGGCGTGAATTCATTGTGAACTAAGCCGTACCAGTCACCAGTATCTGGATCTACCCAGATATTGATCAGGTCGCAGAAGTTCTTTTGGGAATATCGCGATTTCCCCGGAGCCATTGTTGATTCTTTACCAGTTGGACTGATGTTACATAACCTGGTTGTGTCTGGGTTTGTACCGGAATTGTTGAGTTCTTGGTCTGGGACCATATTATCCATATCCGGGCCGGAAAAGAACTGCCAGTGACGTGGCTGATCTGCACCGTACAACGCCGCCGCATGCAGGTAACGGAATTGTCCATCTTTGTCGATAAACGGCCATGCTGGGGTATCTGAAGGATTCTTCCATGTCGTTGTATCGTGGGACTCAACTGTGATGATGCCAGTGCCCTTATTCTTTACGTCGGGGGTCGGTGCTGGCGGTTCTGGAGCCGGCGGGGTATCGGTTTTGACGGCGGTGGCTGCATTGAACTCAGCAAGCGTCGCTACTTCTTCTGCGCTAGCATCTCCACCCCACGTCGACTGGTAAATAACTTTCACGCAGCGTGCTTCACGTGGCGCAAAGTTGATCGAGAAATCAACAAGATTGGCCGAGTCGTATGCTTTTCCAGAGGCTTTTTCGCCGTGAGCGGCTTCGGTAAATTCAGCCTGCTCAACAGTGCTTTCGGCCAGGCATTTATTGTCAACTGAAGTTTCAATCACGTACTTACCGATCCGGCCAGAACCATTTGATGATTGGCGAGGCGTCAAAGTTACCTGGCCGAGGTTTTCTACCTTCGTGCCCAGATCGATAACAAAATAGTGCGGCAGTGGGTCTTTTCCAGACCCACTATATGCGGTGTGCCAGTAGCTATCGCGATCGTTATCGAGGACCAGTTCGATCGGTCCATTTTTCCCTTCGTTGTTCGCAGTTGAATCAGCCTTGATAGCTGCCATCTGCTTTTGATCCATCAGCATGTATTTGTAATAAACGTCCCCGGCATATGCCGGTGTTATTCCAGCTGCCGAGACTAGGGCTGCAGTGAACATAGCGCATGCAGTTCCCCATCGTGCGCGATATTTCATGCTCTTACGCTCCCTTGCGTGTAGAGTTTGTTATTTCAATGATTTGCGCTGAAAAATAGCACTTACTTGCCGATACCTGGATGCCCCCATTGGCAAAACTTATATCGACATGTCCTTTTATTATTGCACTTTGCACAAAAAGTTGTGAGCTTTTTACAGTATCAAACCGAAGAACATCAATATTGCGTATTTATAGTTTATATTCGGTTTAACCTCAACTATGAGGCGTTACGTGACTGATGGGCCCGCAGAATTTCTGCGGGCCCATCAGTTTACTTTTATGAGATCTCTAAGTTTTAGAAGTCGCCAACCATAGTGGTGACGTCCAGAGCCTTGTTGAGAGTCTCTTCGTCAATCTCACCGCGCTCAACGAAGCCAAGGTCGATCACGGCTTCCTTGATGGTCATGTTGTGCTTAACCGAGTGCTTAGCAATCTTTGCTGCATGCTCGTAACCAATGTGACGGTTCAGCGGAGTAACAATCGATGGTGAGGACTCAGCCAGCTGCAAGCAGCGATCTTCGTTAGCGATAATGCCATCAACGGTGCGCTTTGCCAAAGTTTCAGCTACATTACCCAAAATCTCGATAGACTCGAGCAGATTCTGTGCCATCACTGGGAGCATGACGAGCAAATCGAAGTTGCCCTGTGCGCCAGCGAATGCGATAGCTGCATCGTTGCCGATAACCTGGGCAGCAACCTGGACGGTAGCTTCTGGAACGACTGGGTTAACCTTGCCTGGCATAATTGACGAACCTGGCTGCAGGTCTGGGAGGTGGATTTCACCAAGGCCGGTACGTGGACCAGAGCTCATCCAGCGCAGATCGTTAGCGATCTTGACGAAGGAAACAGCGATGGTGCGCAGTGCTCCGGAGGTCTCCACGAGGGAATCTTGGGCAGCCTGTGCTTCGAAGTGGTTGGTAGCCTCAACGAAAGGTTGACCGGTGTGCTCAGCGATCAGCTCGATCACGCGGGCCGAGAAACCAGCTGGTGTGTTGATACCGGTACCGACAGCAGTACCACCCAAAGGTAGTTCAGCCAGACGTGGCAGAGCAGCCTTGACGCGCTCAATACCCAAACGTACCTGAGCTGCGTAGCCGGAGAACTCCTGACCCAAAGTAATTGGGGTGGCATCCATCAAGTGGGTACGGCCAGACTTGACAATGTTCTTGAACTCTACAGCCTTGCCTTCAAGGGAGGTTGCCAAAATGTCGAGCTTTGGAAGCAGGTTGGTGTTGATAGCCTGAACAGCAGCAATGTGAATTGATGATGGGAAAACATCGTTCGAGGACTGCGAGCAGTTCACGTGGTCATTTGGGTGAACCTCAATACCAGAAGTTTTGGTAGCGATGGTTGAAAGAACTTCGTTGGTGTTCATGTTCGACGAGGTGCCCGAACCGGTCTGGAAGACGTCGATTGGGTACTGATCGTCATGCTTGCCAGCAATCACTTCATCTGCCGCGGCAACAATCGCTGCTGAACGCTCTTCATCGAGGGTGCCCAGTTCAAGATTTGCCAACGCTGCAGCACGCTTGATTTCAGCAAGTGCGTGCACGTGAGCAGGGGTAAGAGTCTTGCCCGAAATTGGGAAGTTCTCAACTGCACGCTGTGTTTGTGCACGGTACAAAGCGTCAACCGGTACGCGCACTTCACCCATGGTGTCGTGTTCGATGCGGTATTCGGTCATGTCATTCCTCCTTGTTTAGCGCCCGTATTGGCGCGGATAATTCACATAATATCGTGATCACATTGCTCTGACGTAGGGCGTACGTCCACTATGGCAGTAAAACAAAATAGCCGAGGTACCAGCGTCTCATATTATGCACGCGCAGTGATCTCTACTCGTTGGAATTCTTTAACATCCGAGTAACCGGTCATAGCCATTGAGTGACGCAAAGCACCAATCATGTTTGTAGTACCACGCGCATCGGTTGCTGGACCAAACAACAACTTTTCCAGTGGTCCAGCAGTACCAACATGGACGCGCTCACCACGCGGAAGTCGCGAATGGTATGCCTCGCCACCCCAGTGGAAGCCCTGCCCTGGCGCCTCATCAGCACGCGCGAGCGCCGTACCTAACATGACACCGTCGGCCCCGCAGGCGATCGCTTTAACTAAATCACCGGAGTGGGAAATCTGGCCGTCAGCAATAACATGCACATAGCGGCCACCGCTTTCGTCCATGTACTCACGACGAGCTGCTGCGACGTCGGCCACCGTCGTCGCCATTGGAACGGTAGCTCCGGCGGTGCGTACGTTTGCACTCGTTGCGCCACCACCAAAACCGGCCAAAACTCCGGCTGCTCCGGTTCGCATCAGGTGCAAGGCAGCTGTGTAGGAGGCAACGCCACCAACAATAACTGGTACGTCGAGTTCATAAATGAATCGCTTAAGGTTGAGCGGTTCGCGATTCGACGATACGTGCTCTGCGGAAACCACAGTTCCACGAATAATGAACAGATCTACCCCAGCGTCAACTACTGTACGCCAGTGTTCTTGGGTACGTTGCGGAGAAAGAGCACCAGCGACGACGACGCCGGCGTTGCGAATTTCTTCTAAACGTGCGGTTATCAATTCAGGTTTAATCGGTTCGCGATAAATACGTTGCATAAGTTTCGTCACGTATCCTGGTTCCGCGTTTGCAATGGCATCGAAATGTGGACGCGGATCGTCATATCGGGTCCACAAACCTTCAAGATCAAGGACGCCTACTCCCCCGTGCTTTCCTAGCTCGATAGCTGTTTGCGGGGACGTCACCGAATCCATCGGTGCACTCATCACTGGAATATCAAGTAAATGGGCATCTAGTTGCCACGATACTGACACATCAGTCGCATCGCGTGTACGCCGCGATGGGACGATGGAGATGTCGTCGAACGAATAACCTACACGGGCGCGTTTTCCGCGGCCAATTTCAATCTCTGCCACGTTTCTAAGACTACCAGCATCTGGCCGGTGGAGTAGAACACTGCATCGTATTAATACGAATTTATGACGGATACAGTCTCTATGATGGTAGTTAAGAAGCGAACGACGTCGATGCGGAGGTAGAAAATGTGGAGCGAACAGCCCATTGTAGGGTTCGATACCGAAACAACTGGGGTTGACCCTACCCGAGAACGGCTGGTGACAGCCTCGGTTATTGTGGTTGATGGCCAAGGTGCGCGGCGCCATTATTGGTTAGCTAATCCGGAAGTCGAGATTCCGTTACAGGCTCAAAATGTACACGGTATTTCTACCGAGCAAGCACGCCGTGAGGGTGAACCGATCGGGAAAGTATTGAACGAGGTTGCCGAATTGTTAGCTCACCACATGGCTGCTGGACATCCAGTCGTTGCATATAATGCAGCCTATGATTTCACTCTGATCGAATGTGAACTCGAACGGCATGGACTTCCCACACTTGCTGAACGTTTAGGCCATGAGGTTGGGCCAGTAGTAGATCCGTATATGCTGGATCGCAGTGTTGATCGGTATCGTAAAGGTAAACGCCGGTTGGAGAATCTTGCCGAACATTACGGCGTGGCTGATGATGATTCTTTCCATAATGCTGAAGCCGATGTCTTAGCAACCCTGCGAGTTTTAGGTGCTATGTTGCGCCGTTATCCAGAGCTAGCTCATGATTCTCTCGATCATCTCATGGATGTCCAGCGCCAAACCTACACCGAGTTTCAACAGTTTATGGCTAGTCGCAATGGTCAACAACTGACCGGACCATTGCCTTGGCCAGTTGCTAAGTAGCTTCGCCGTCAACCCACATCTTGAAAAACACAAGGTGGCACGGTTGTCGATAACAGACAACCGTGCCACCTTCGATCATGTCAGGCTAGGAGGCTAGCTCTGGGCTACCTCATCAATCAGTGACGGATCAGGTAATCGAAAGCGCCCAACGAAGCATTCGCTCCAGCACCAAGCGAAATCAACACCTGCTTGTACGGAATATCGGTAACATCGCCTGCAGCGAAGACTCCTGGCATGGATGTTGCGTTCTGAGAATCGATGGCTACTGCTCCCCGGTTGAGGTCCAGAACACCGTCGAGCCATTCGCTATTTGGTACGAGACCGATCTGTACAAACATACCGTTAGCATCAACAGTGTGGATTTCACCGTCAACGTCACGATATGATAAACCAGTCATGTCGGTACCGTCACCATGTACTTCCTGCAACGCAGCTGACGTAACAACCGAGGTGTTTGGCAATGATGCCAGCTTGTCGAGCAACACCTCGTCTGCCTTAAGCTCTGGCATCATTTCAATGACCGTCACGTCGGAGCAAATCCCCGCAAGATCGATAGCAGCTTCGATAGCCGAATTACCGCCACCGATAACAGCCACGGACTGTCCCTTGAATAGCGGGCCGTCACAGTGTGGGCAAAAGCTCACACCGTGGTTTCGATATTGATCTTCACCCGGTACGCCAGTTGTACGGTAGCGTGCACCGGTTGCAACCACAACCGACCTCGCACGCAACGTGATGTCACCCTCGAAGTCCACTGCGAACAAAGAGTTTTCATCCTTGTTATGCAGAGCACGAGCAGTCAAACCAGTAATAACCTCTACTCCGTAGTTGGTCATCGACTGGTTTAATTCGCTTCCAAGTTCGGTACCGCCGATCTTTTCGAGAACCGTGAGGTTTTCGATTGAAGCCGTATCGAGTACTTGACCGCCAACATTGTGTGTTGCTACGCCAACGCGTAACCCTTTACGTGCTGCATAGACAGCTGCGGATGCACCCGCAGGGCCACCACCAACGATCAGCATATCGAACGGTTCAACAGAGTTGAGCTTTTCCGCACGCTTCGCACCCGAGTTGGTGTCAAGCTTGGCGACGATCTCAGCAAGGCTCATACGGCCCTGTCCGAAGATTTCACCATCCATGAACACCGTCGGCACAGCCTTAATACCGTGCTCGTCGATCTCATTTTGGAAAGCTCCACCTTCAACTGCGGTGTGCTTGATTAACGGGTTGATCACGGACATAGCATTCAACGCCTGCACAACTGTTGGACAGTTTTGGCACGTCAGCGACATATAAGTGACAAACTCGTGCGGCTCATCAAGAGCTTTAATAGCTTCGATGACATCCTCATCAGCGCGCACCGGATGCCCGCCAACTTGAACCATGGCAAGCACGAAGCTGGAGAATTCTTCGCCCATCGGCAAGCCGGCGATACGCACCGAAACCTCGGAATCAACTCGCGAAATAGCAAACGACGGCGTGCGCCGATCTGGCACTTCAACGAACTCAATCAGCGGCGATAGCTCCGCAACCTGAGTGAGCATTTCGCGCATCTGTTCCGAACGTTTCGTTCCATCGAGCGAGGCTTCGAAACGAATAGGTACCTGAATATTCGATACCAGTCCTTTAAGCTGCGAAATAGTGTTTGAATCGAGGAACATTTAGAGCTTTCCTGCTAGGTCAAACGATGGAGCGAGAGTGTCTTCGCCTTCTTCCCACTTTGCTGGGCAAACTTCGCCTGGGTGCTGGTGTACATACTGCGCGGCCTTGACCTTGCGGAGCAATTCAGCAGCATTACGGCCCACACCCTCGGATGTGGTTTCGACGTACTGGATAACGCCTTCTGGATCAATCACGATTGTGGTGCGATCAGCGGCGCCTTCGCCTGGGCGAAGAGTATCGAACGCTTCGGCGATTTCACAGGTTGGGTCACCAACCATTGGGAACTGAATCTTACCGATGCGCTCTGAGGTCTCATGCCACGCCTTGTGGGAGAAATGCTTATCGGTGGAGAAGGAGTAGACCTTCACACCCATCTCCTGGAACTGACTGTAATGCTCTGCCATATCTTCGAGCTCGGTCGGGCAAACGAAGGTGAAATCTGCTGGGTAGAAGAACAGAATTGCCCACTGGCCCTTGTGATCTTCACTCGAAAGTTCGACGAACTCACCGTTGTGGTAGGCGCTTCCTGCCCACTGTGCTGCTTGAGTATTAATTAACGACATCAGATACCTTCTTTCCTGTGTTGAAACGACACATATCGACACTTGAGACTATAGTCCCTGTCAATTCTCTATGGGTACTTGTAAGGGTAAGGGTTTGTCACATCAAAATTGTTTGACAAACCGAACTTTATACATCTTACCAAGGGGGAGCATCAAAAACTGCTCCCCCTTGGAAAATCGGGCGTTACTTCGCTCAATAATGCATCAATTCACGAAATAATGCATCAGTTCGCACGGTAATTCGGCGCTGAAACAACATTCTGCACATCATGCGGATGCGACTCACGCAAACCTGCCGGGGTGATTCGAACAAAACGACCACGCTTCATCTCGGCAATAGTATGCGCTCCAATGTAGAACATCGTTTGATGTAAGCCACCAACCAGTTGGTAAATGACCGACCCAACCGGACCGGTAGCAGAGACTGACCCTTCGATACCTTCCGGCACGATTTTTTCATCAGACTTCACATCCGCCTGGAAGTAACGATCCTTTGAATAGGAAACACGCCCACGGGAACTCATTGCACCCAGCGAACCCATCCCGCGGTATGCCTTCACACGTTGGCCGTTCATATCAATCACTTCACCAGGCGATTCATCCGAACCAGCAAGAAGCGAGCCCAGCATCACCGATGAAGCACCAGCAACAATTGCTTTACCGATATCGCCAGAGTAATGCAGACCGCCGTCTGCAATGAGTGGAATCCCAGCCGGCCCACACGCCTGAGCCGCAAGATGGATCGCAGTTAGTTGTGGAACGCCAACACCGGCGACCACGCGCGTCGTACAAATCGACCCTGGACCGACTCCTACTTTGACAGCGTCAACTCCGGCATCAATGAGGGCTTGGGCGCCCTCAGTGGTAGCAATGTTACCGCCAATGATCTGGACATGATTAAATTGCGGGTCCGCTTTAATTCGACGAATCTGTTCCAAGGCAAGCTGGGCACCACCATTTGCCGTATCGACAACTAAGACATCCACGCCAGCCTGTGCGAGCGCGACAGCACGATCCCATGCATCGCCCCAGTAACCAATAGCGGCACCAACACGCAACCGGCCGTTCTCATCGACCGTCGCCTTGGATGAATCCTCATCCGATTCGAGAGCAACTGGTGTAGCTTTGACCTCTGCGACCTGAGCGGCCTGATCTTCAATAGACGAATTGCGATGCAAAATACCAATACCGCCAAGCCGAGCCATAGCGATAGCCATTCGAGATTCGGTGACAGTATCCATTGCTGCCGAAATGATCGGCAGGTGGAGTTTAATTTTCCGAGTCAAGAATGTTGTCGTATCTACTGCAGACGGAACAACATCTGTTTCTTCAGGAAGAAGGAGTACATCATCATAAGTCAGCCCGGTGAGGGCGAAAGGATTCTCAACCATTCTCTAAGTTTACGTGTTTGATTGAGTCTGTAAAAGATAGGTAAAACTTGTAACGCGTCACTATTTAGTTCAAATTTTATAATCACGCTTAACACTATCTGTCAATGCAAGCAACACCACAGTAAAACTGCCGTCTAATCTCACTAACCCCCTTGTTTTACCACCAGTCACATTGGTAACGTAGACGGAGTTGAAAATTGCACGAATGAACAGGACGTGACATTAGTGGTCGCCCGTATTAAGGATGTTTCCGGAGCTCTCGTAGATTTCTGGGACTGGCAAGCGCTTGGAAGCTGTAACGAAATGGACCCCGAGTTCTTCTTCCACCCGGAAGGCGAACGAGGTGGCCCCCGTCGTCGTCGTATCGAACGAGCCAAGCGTATTTGCCAAACCTGCCCAGTGATTGACGAGTGCCGCGAATACGCTCTGGTCAACCATGAGCCCTACGGTGTGTGGGGTGGCTTATCTGAAGAAGAGCGCAACCGCCTCATCTCAGCAAAGCGCCATAGCCGTACCGCTTGAAACTTATACGTTTTTCGTATACATAACTAAAAGTGTGGCCCGCGTACTTAACGTTCGCGGGCCACACCTTTTAAGTCCTCACTCAGTGAGTAACGATTGCAAGCACGTCGCGCTGAGAAAGAATCAAGTACTCTTCAGCACCGTACTTCACCTCAGTACCACCGTACTTGGAGTAAATAACCAAATCGCCAACCTTAACGTCCACTGGGACACGGTTGCCGTTGTCGTCTAGGAATTCATACTCAAGTTCTGCGCATTTATTACAACTGCATACTATCAAGTATCTCTTCTACTAACACATGAACTGTTGAGTATCCCGAGTGGTCTTTATCAATAGTTTCACGCATGTTAGTAGCAGAAATGCCGAGCTGACTCAATCGCTCCTTGGAATGTTCACATGCCTGATAGATTTCCTCACGAGAATAACTGAACTGCACATTCTTTTTATATCTACCATTGTGATGTTTTTTCAATTTCTCCAAACAGTCTTTTTTGGTAGTTACACCAGTTCCCTTCTCGTAATGCAAGAGAAGCCAGTATTCAAATTGCGGTGACGAAAACGCAATTCCTCGAGAGTCATCCTTGGCCTGCCAATCAACAACCTTTCGCAACTTTTCTCGTTTGGATCGTTGATTTCCCTGTTCATCACGATCCAGTACTATCCAAACTTGATCACCCGTAATCAACTTCTCCTGGCGAGCTTTCACATCAGTAGCTCTTATCAAAGATTCTGGGTCCGAATTCTTACCAATGCTCGAAATTAATTTAATCCTCTTGTTTCTAAATATTTCTTGCTTAAAATACTGCTCTTCAGTCTCACCCTCAACTATGATAATGAATAGTTTGAGATACGACCTTTTCCCAGATTTTCGCTCTTTTGCTTTCAGTTTATTTCGACTCACAGTGAGCTCGATCCTAGTTCACCCTTCGGAAATTTGACCGGCATAATATCCGGCACTCCCCCAAACCTTCCTTGGAGATAACTCCTGCGAATATCGCTATCTTTGCGGATACCATCAAATTCGGAAAGAACCGTCAACGACGTCTCCCCATTCTTATCTTTTTCTGTTATCCACATTTCGTCTCTACGCAAACGGTGAGGATCCATTAACAGCAAATCGTGCGTCGTAAAGATAAGTTGCGAACGTGAAGTTTTACTTACTGTATCCAGATAACCATCAATAATTGCCCTTGACAGCTCTGTATGGAAGCTTCGATCAAACTCATCAATGGCGATAACCATATCATTCTGTGTGGCCAGCGCAATTAAGTTGAGTATCTCAACCGCGTTCTTTGTACCGTCTGACTCTAAACTCCACGGCAAATCTTTAACAACTCCATTAGAACATCCATGGACAAGTGAAACACGTCGCGCCTCGATTTTAGCACTAGCATCTTCTGAGGAAGCCAGTTCATATCGAGCTTCTGGAGTTACTAACTGAATAGTTTTAAATTTACTTATCAACTCCTCAAGCGCTATATTCTCGTTAACGACTTCAGTCAACGTTTCAATATCGATAGGTTCTTTTGCGACTTTCGCAATCCCAGCATCGATCTGTACAATCGCGTCTTCCCATGCATCAATATTGGTAGTTAGCGGCGTGTCCAAACTCAAGAAATTCTGATCAACAATGAACAATTTCTCTAACCATTGATAAGGCGCACGGATTTCTTCAAGTACGCTTAAAAAACGATTAGGATTCCCATCACCTGTTTTCTGAAGAAGTTCTCGGAGAAACTCGTGGTTCAAGCTCTCAAAATGCGAAACAACTGGAGTATTATCTGGCACTGTGCCAAGGAGAAGACTTGAGAAGACCTCATTGGTGCTATCGCCATAATGTAGCAACTGTTCTGCTCGGTCAAAGATTACTATCTCACTTCGGGCAGAATAACGAGAAAGTTTTTCTTCCAACACCTTCGATTCAGTAAAGCTAATAACATACTCGTAAAAAGTATCTTCTGAAAGAAATACTAGTTCAAATTGGGTTGGCCTAGTTGGCACATCTGTAAAACGAAATGGGTTATATGGTATTTCTTTTCCAACACTTGGAGGTGTTAGGACGAATTGTTTCAGCGCATTGAGAGCTTTAATAAGTGTAGATTTACCTGACGCGTTGGCACCAAAAACCGCAGCAATAGGGTTGATATATTTTCTATACGATGCCACATGCGCTAAGCGCTCGCGAAAACGTTGTTCCCGCTCAGCGATCATATTAAGCGAAACTGCTTGATTAATGGATCCGAAATTCTCGACCTGAAAGTCAATTAACATAGACTACACGTTACCATATGTTGCAAAATACCTACGCCTTTTGTAACGATATTTAACTTCAGACTTATTTAATTATGAGGCTGCTGAAGGCCGATACCAAAGGTGTGGCCCGCGTACTTAACGTTCGCGGGCCACACCTTTTAAGTCCTCACTCAGTGAGTAACGATTGCAAGCACGTCGCGCTGAGAAAGAATCAAGTACTCTTCAGCACCGTACTTCACCTCAGTACCACCGTACTTGGAGTAAATAACCAAATCGCCAACCTTAACGTCCATTGGGACACGGTTGCCGTTGTCATCTACACGACCTGGACCTACTGCTACAACTTCACCCTCTTGTGGCTTTTCCTTGGCAGAATCTACCAGGACCAGACCAGAAGCGGTGGTTTCTTCAGCTTCAACCTGCTTAATGACGATACGATCGTCAAGCGGCTTGATGGAGACGGACATCCGGCTCCCCCTTCTTTTGCTCGAAAATACTAGCTACCTGCCTGGTTTCGCCGTCGCGGTGTACGAAACCGAGCACCACGCGGAAATCTTCCGCGTCCATGTATAAGAGTAGAGCGAAATCTAGCACTCGGTCAAAAGGAGTGCCAGTAAATCGCTGAGCGCGAATGCGGCTCGCCATGAGACGATAGAAGCATGAGCATGATAGACGCCCTTCTTTCCGCCGATGGCAAGCATCTTCTTTCCCAGCTACCACCCTACGATCCACAAAATGTTTTCTCGCTAACGACCCAGTTACGCGCCTCCGGTTTCGACCCAGAGCTCATCGCCGCTGCCCTCACCCAATCCCGGCTACGCGACAAAGCAGCAAGCAAGTTTGGACCATTCGCACAAGAGATGTTCTTCACCGCCGACGGCGTCGAACAAGCAACTCGCTTGTCAGTAGGTGTCCACCATGCTCAACGGTTCCGTGCCGCCCATGCCCAACACGTCATTGATCTCGGCTGCGGTATCGGAGCAGACTCGATGGCTTTTGCAGGCCTAGGGCTTCACGTGAGCGCAATCGAACAAGATGGGGATACCGCACTCGCAGCACGTGCTAACCTCTCCCCTTTCCCCGAAGCAACCGTCATTCATGCCGACGGGCGCGAACTCGATCTTGCCGAGCTTCGCGCTGACGCACTATGGCTCGACCCCGCGCGTCGCCACAACGGGCAACGAATCAACGATCCCGAACATTGGTCTCCCGCATTATCAACCGCGCTGACCTTAGCAAAAGACTTCCCCACAGCAGGCATCAAAGTCGCCCCCGGCATCGACTATGACTACCTTCCACCAAACGCACACGTCCAATGGATCAGTGTTAATGGAGACCTACTCGAAGCAGTCATCTGGCTGGGAGAAGCTGCCCCGGAACCTGGGCGTAGCGCACTTGTCATTCACGATCAACAAACGACGGCGTATGACGCGCAGGTAACAAGTGCAGATAGTCCGGCCGACATGGTCGAGCCACGCGAGCTAGCTCACTACCTCTACGAGCCAGACCCTGCCATCATTCGCTCCGGCGCAATCGCGCGCCTGTGTGCCGAGTTCAATCTTGCCCCAGTTTCCCACAATATTGCCTACTTATCAGGCGCCGACGCACACGATTCGCCGTTGCTGACACGCTTTGTTGTTGACGACGTCCTACCCTTCGACGTGAAAAAAGTACGAGCATACCTGGGGAGCCGGGGTATCGGCGTCGTCGAAATTAAGAAACGTGGAACGACAATCGATCCAGCACTATGGCGGAAGAAGTTAAAGCTCAATCCGAAAAATACTGCTCAGGCGACGTTGATTGCCACACCGATAGAAGGCCACCATCGGATCGTCGTTGCCCACCGCGGCTAGCAACTATCGTTACCTCGCGGCTGTCTTGCTAAACCGTTCTTCAGTAAATGATAGTAGTTTCGCGGGCAAGACCAGTATCAACCGTAATATTCAACGGCGAAGGCTCAACGCCATTACGCACCATCTCCCAGCCCAAAGCCGCGATCATTGCACCGTTATCGGTACAGTAGCGGATTGGCGGGATACGCACGGTAACGCCATACTCCGCGGCGCGCTCTTCGGCCAGTTCACGCAACCGCGAATTAGCCGAGAAACCACCACCGATGACGAGGGTATCGCAGTCGTTGCGCTTGCACGCCTCGAACGCTTTACGCGAAAGAACATCAGTAACGGCTTCGGAAAAACCAGCCGCAATATCGGCTTTAGGGATCTCTTCCCCGCGCGCTTCTAGCCCTTCAATATGGCGAGCAACCGCAGTTTTTAACCCCGAGAACGAATAGTCATAGGCGTGGACGTCTTTATCTTTGACCCGGCTCAATCCGCGCGGGAAGCGAATAGCATGACGGTCGCCTTCTTTGGAAAGACGATCGATATGCGGGCCACCCGGGTATGGTAGGCCGAGAAGTCGCCCAACTTTATCGAAGGCTTCGCCGGCTGCATCATCCAAGGTTCCGCCTAGTTCGACGACGTCGGTGGCGATATTGCGAATATCGAGCAGGTGCGAGTGCCCGCCAGAGACCACCAAACCAATGAAACGCTCCGGGAACGCGCCATGTACCAGCTGATCGACAGCAATATGCCCAATAATGTGATTGACTCCGTAGAACGGCTTATTCAACGCCAACGCAAGCGACTTCGCAGCAGAAACACCAACCGTAAGCGGACCGACGAGGCCAGGGCCAGCCGTAGCAGCAATCGCGTCCACCTCATCGAGTGTCACGCCAGCTTTTTCCAGTGCCGCATCAAGTGTTGGAACAAACTGTTCAAGATGAGCGCGCGAGGCGATCTCCGGAATAATGCCGCCATAGCGCGCATACTCATCCATCGACGTTGCCGTCACGTCAGCTAACAACTCACCATTACGCACTAACGCGATACCGGTCTCATCACACGAGGTTTCTACGCCTAAAATCAGTTCATTCACGTTATCCAGTTTAATAGATTCATCAAGGCTTGTATGTAGCACATGTTGTTAGATACGGGACACACGGGGATACACAAGAGGGCCACAACCTTACAGGTTGTGGCCCTCTTCGTGTGGCTAGTTCTCTCAGCGACCGTGTACCATTGACTTCATCAGGTCACGGTTGAGCATCGAAATGAGCTCCAATGGAACTTCCTTCGGGCAAGCAGCAGCACATGCACCAACATTGGTACAACCGCCGAAGCCTTCAGCGTCATGCTGGGACAGCATGTTAACAACGCGATCCAAACGCTCTGGCTGCCCCTGAGGGAGCAGACCAAGGTGCATTACCTTTGCCGCGGTGAACAGCATTGCTGAACCGTTCGGGCAAGCAGCAACGCACGCACCACAGCCGATGCAGGCTGCTGCTTCGAATGCGCGATCTGCGTGATCCTTAGGAACTGGAACTGAGTGAGCATCTGGAGCAGCGCCAGTGTTCACCGAAATGTATCCACCAGCTTGGACAATACGATCCAGAGCCGAGCGATCAACAACCAAGTCCTTCAGGACCGGGAAAGCAGTTGAACGCCATGGTTCGATCGTAATGGTGTCTCCATCTTTGAACGAACGCATGTGAAGCTGACAGGTGGTGGTCACTAGTGGACCATGCGGATCGCCGTTGATGACGATACCGCACTGACCACAAATACCTTCACGGCAGTCAGAATCGAATGCGACTGGCTCTTCACCCTTGGCGAAGAGTTCTTCGTTTAGCTGATCGAGCATCTCCAAGAAGGATGCTGTCTCATCGACGTCGGCGATGGTGTGGGTATCGAAATGACCCTTGTCGCCGCGGCCATCTTGGCGCCAAAATTCGAGGTTAATTTTCACTTGTAGCTCCGCTGCTTCATCTCGACGTATTCGTACTTGAGGTCTTCCTTGTGGAGAATTGGTGCGCTATTATCGCCGCCCCACTCCCAGGCTGCTACGTATGCGAAGTTCTCGTCATCACGAAGTGCTTCGCCTTCTTCAGTCTGGGATTCAGCGCGGAAGTGTCCACCACAGGATTCGCGGCGGTGGAGAGCGTCAATACACATCAATTCGCCAAGCTCGAAGAAGTCAGCCACGCGGCCGGCCTTCTCGAGGGACTGGTTGAGCTCATCTGGATCACCTGGAACGCGAACGTTCTGCCAGAAGTCCTTGCGTAGTTCGCGGATCAAACCGATAGCCTTCTTCAGGCCTTCTTCGGTACGCTCCATACCGCAGTACTCCCACATGATCTGGCCGAGTTCCTTGTGGAAGGAATCGACCGACCGGTTGCCCTTGTTGTTGACGAAGAACTCGATACGCTTTTCGATCTCTTCGCGTGCTTCAACAACGGCTGGGTGATCTTCGGTGATCTTTTCGAACGGACCATCTGCGAGGTAATCGTTGATGGTATTCGGCAAAACGAAGTAGCCATCAGCAAGTCCCTGCATGAGTGCCGACGCACCGAGGCGGTTAGCGCCGTGATCGGAGAAGTTTGCTTCACCGGTAACAAACAAGCCTGGAATTGAAGACTGCAAATCGTAATCAACCCACAAGCCACCCATGGTGTAGTGGACAGCTGGGTAGATACGCATTGGGATTTCGTATGGATCATCGCCGGTAATCTGCTTGTACATATCGAACAAGTTGCCGTACTTTGCAGATACGACATCCTTACCCATACGAGCAATAGCATCGGAGAAGTCCAAGTAAACGCCGCGTGCAACGCCGTCGATTTCTGGACCAACGCCACGACCTTCGTCACACATGTTCTTTGCTTGGCGTGATGCGATATCGCGTGGCACCAAGTTACCGAATGCTGGGTAGATGCGCTCGAGGTAGTAGTCGCGATCTTGTTCTGGAATATCGCGCGGGTCCTTCTTGCAGTCTTCTGCCTTCTTTGGAACCCAGATACGTCCATCGTTACGCAACGACTCAGACATCAAGGTCAGCTTGGACTGCGATGATCCGTGCTGTGGGATACAGGTTGGGTGGATCTGGGTGTAGCACGGGTTACCGAAGTATGCACCCTTGCGGTGAGCACGCCAGATAGCGGTTCCGTTACAGCCCATTGCGTTGGTCGACAAGAAGAAGACGTTACCGTAACCACCGGTTCCCAGAACCACGGCGTCAGCCAAGTGGGTTTCGATTTCACCGGTGACCATATCGCGGGCAACGATTCCACGAGCGCGACCGTCGACGACGATGAGTTCAACCATCTCGTGGCGAGCATACGTCTTGACGGTGCCAGCCTTGACTTGGCGCATCAACGCTTGGTAAGCGCCGATGAGTAGCTGCTGACCTGTTTGGCCACGTGCGTAGAACGTACGAGAGACCTGAACACCACCGAAGGAACGGTTATCCAGCAGACCGCCGTATTCACGGGCAAATGGGACGCCTTGTGCTACACATTGGTCGATGATGTTTGCTGAGACTTCAGCCAGACGGTAAACATTGGTTTCGCGTGACCGGTAGTCACCGCCCTTGATGGTGTCGTAGAACAAGCGATAGGTTGAATCGTTATCGTTCTTGTAGTTCTTAGCAGCGTTGATACCACCCTGTGCAGCAATAGAGTGTGCACGGCGAGCAGAATCTTGGTAGAAGAACGCCTTAACGTTGTAACCCATTTCGCCCAGTGATGCTGCACCAGCACCGCCAGCAAGACCGGTACCGACGACGATGACGTCGAGCTTACGACGGTTCGCTGGGTTGACCAGGCGCGCGTTGAACTTACGCTGTTCCCACTTTTGTGCGATGTCACCAGCAGGAGCTTTGGTATCCGCAATTGGTTCGCCTGTGCGGTACAGGCCATCAATCAAAGTTTCAGTCATGATCTTCTCCCCTTACGCACCGATGAATCCGAATAGGATAGCTGTTGGTGGGATCATGAAACCCAAGAAAACAGCCAAGCCGACAACGCCCGCAACAATCTTGAATGCATGCTCGCGACGACGGGTGTTCAAGCCAAGTGTCGCCAGAGCGGACCACACGCCGTGTGAGACGTGAAGAGCGATTGAGCCGAGTGAAATGAAGTAGATGAGCCATACCCACCACAGCGAGAAGCCATAAATCATGTTGCTGTATGGGTCATGAGCCTCGTATGGTCCACCTAGCTGAAGAGCCAAAACGGTGTACTGCAAAATGTGGAAGACGACGAACAACGCAATGATGATGCCGCCATAACGCATAGTTGCTGCAGTGTAGGAGTACTTCACGCCCACTTTAGAACCAGAGTTAACCTTGTACTTCTCATGGCCGCGCGCATCATTTCCGCGCTTCCACAGCTTAATAGCTGCATACATGTGCCCGAAAATACAGGTGAGCAAAACAATACGGAAGATCCACAAAGCCCAAAGCTTTGGCAGGATCGGGTACAGCAGACCGTGCTTAAGCCAGTCTGCGTAATGGTTGTACTCTTCTGCGCCGAGGAACATTTTGAAGTTTCCAAACGCGTGGAAGAGTAGGAAAAGAACAATAAACAAGCCGGTCACAGCCATGAGCACTTTAAGTGCCACAGTGGTCTTGCGACCGCGATTTTCTACAGATGTTGAATTAGCCACGAGTCGAAGATAGCAAACGTGGAATATAAAAACCGGGTCTTTAGTAGCATAAACTCTACCAACCGTCGCCTAGCTTCCTAAAAACCTGCCAGCCGTAACGCATTTTTCGTTGATATATCAGTCGATAACTAGACTGTAAAAATATTGAATAATACGGAAAATAATTATGTGAGTATTTACGTGCGAAATTGCGATTCGCGAACCATGACCACAGCGTCATCATCCGAATAATATTTCTTCCGCACAGCTATCTGAGAAAACCCGGCAGCTCGATACATGTCCTGCACGCCAGTATGCTTACTTCGCACTTCTAAAAAGGTCCGGCTGACTCCCCGTTGGTCCGCGATATCCAGCAAAACGTTAAGGAGATGCTTACCAACGCCCTGCCGGCGAAACTCCGGAGCTACCGCCAACGTCAGAATCTCACCGTCGTCATAATAAGACACTCCCCCAACCGCAACAATCTCGCCAAAAGAACGTAACGGAAGCGGCGAAGTTTCTAGAGCAATATAGGTACGTGAATCGCCTGCTAGCTCCTCCGCCCACACTGGTTCCGGCCACGCGTCACGAGCAAAGATCCGATGATCAAAGTCAGCCAACCGTCGCGCCCACGACACTGGTGGACGCCGAGCAGTAAACCCCGCTATCTCTTGCGGAAATGAATCGTCAGGAACAAAACATGCGCTCATGCTCGCACATCAATTCCCAGTGTACGGATTTCCTTGCGCAGCAGGCTGAGCATGCGCTCCCCCATGAACATCAGGACGACGCAGATACTGCGGCTCAGTATCTAAGCTCAGCGATTCACCAGCGTCAATACGCCCCAGTCGCGACTGGACTAGACGGACCATCACGGTCGGAGCAAAATCGACGACAACACGGTGGGGCCCCACACGTGGATATAGATCCTCTTCAGCTACCGCAACAACCGCCGGTTGCCGCTCAAGTAACTCAGCCAACTCATCGGGCTGTGCGATATCGGGAGCTTGGATCAATTCGACGTCGTCTGCTCCCATCGCGCGCATACGAGCAGTGAAAACTTCCTTCCGGCGCGCATCAATCATCGCCACGATCTCCTCAGCTCCCTGATCCACTGCCGCGAGCGCCATAATATCGAGCGAGGACAAGCCATACAGATCCACGTTCCAAGCTCGCGCTAAAGTACGAGCCGTCACTAGCCCAGCACGCAATCCGGTAAAAGCTCCTGGACCAGTTCCAGCAATAACCGCATCCGGAGCTGAAATGCCGGCACGCTCCAAAACGCTGCGAACCATAGGCGCAAGCAATTCGGCATGATGACGCTTTTCGGGTGACGATTCCACCGCCAACTGACGCACAACACCCAACTCCCATTGAGCAACACCGACAGTGATGGCAGCACTCGTATCAATTGTGAGGTAGGTGGTCATAATATTTCCTTTTCTTGTTTCTCACTTGTTGGTTGCGTTCCATGCGGATGAATCAAAAGCCGCGCTTTCGCAAACGGATCCCAACGATTACCGATATGTCTGCGCAGATGATCGCCAGATGAAAGTTCATCCCATTCCTGGACCGAATGCCGCTTATCTTCGTCCCATTTCAACCAAGCTAACGAGAAAATCGCCAAACTGGCTAACAATGCAACGACAATAACGATGCGCGTCGCTGATAGGGAATTATCTTCTTTATCAACGCTTTGTGAAACTTTTTCATTGGGCGCAGGAACAGCCGTGTCACTAGCGATGGCTTCAGCCCGCTCGGTCATAAAAATATCGAACGGAACACTGCCTAAAACGTACTCCGCGCCTTTCATATCGCCAGGCTCAATGAAACTGTCACGATAGGTAAACCACGCATCCAACTGCTCATCATAAATAAGCGACGATGAACCGGCTCGACTACCGGCAACTTCAGTCGCGAGTCGAACATCAGCTACGACTTCAGTGTGCGTCCGACGCGCCGACACCCTGCCCTCTGTCAGAACAACACCGACCGCCTGTGCATCTTTAAACACCGGAGCTATCCACATTTGAGATTCGACGAACGATGATTGAGGATCTGATGCCGCACTGGTCGAATTTGTGAATTCATAAACGCCGATAGCAGTGCCCAAGGTTAACTGATCAGGATTTTCCGCTATCTCATCACTGAAAACATCTGGAGCCTCAGAAACCAAGATCTCTAGGCCCACCGTATCAAACCAGGTCTGATTGGCCTCACTATCCACCTCCGAAACCAGGACCGCAAAAGCTGTTTGAGGAACCACGCTAGCGACACAAACTATGACAATGCCGAGTATCGCTAACGGAAATCGCAACGCCCGGTTTTTTCGCTGTTGGACATCCACGCTAATCAGCTTACCCACGTCGCTTCCGAAAACTGTTGCGCTAAAATTTGTTGCAATTCCTCACCCCGTTTACCGTGCGCATGTACCTTAATAGTTCGTGGCGCATCGGCAAACAAATCTTCGGGCTCAAGACCGGCATCCGATCCTTGCGGACGTTCAATAACGAGCTCCAGGCGGTCTTCAGAAAGCACTTCGACCTTACCCGATCCCCATTCAACCACAGTCAAGGACTCTTCTAGGGAAGAGTCCAAGTCGAGCGCATCTAATTCCTCAATCGATGTCAATCGGTATGCATCAACATGGACCAAATCAAGAGCACTGCCGTGGTATATCTGAGCGATTGCAAACGTTGGCGAGGAAACCGCACTGGTAATCCCTAAGCCGCGTGCAATCCCTTGAGTCATCGTCGTCTTCCCAGCACCGAGCGGACCGGTGAGCATCACCAGATCACCTGGCTGCGCATGTTGTGCAATAACCGCACCAATATGCTGAATATCAGCAACCGTGGGAGCTTCTAAAGACAAGATCATAACGGTTTCCTTCACACTTACTTCGTTGACATTATCAAGATTAATCGACCGGGATACGCACAATACGTGGACCGAGATTACAAAATATTTCGTAATTAATTGTATCGGTCTTTTGTGCCCAATCATCAGCAGTTAAAAAACCGCGATCTGCCGGACCAAAAAGCACAACGGTATCGCCAGCTTGAGCATCAGGTGCTTCAGCCACGAACTGATCCATACACACCACTCCCCGAATCGGTGCTTGATGCCCGTTAGCGTTGACCGATAGGTTATTCGACGCATGCCGAGAAATACCATCAGCGTATCCCACCGGAACAACCGCCAACCGTGTGGGCCGATCAGTGACGAACGTATGCCCATATGACACGCCCACCCCCGCAGGTACCTCGCGCGTGAGAATAATATCTGCTTCTAAGGTCATCGTAGCTTCAAGACCTAAATCAGTCCCCGTGGCACGAGCTGGATTCGGACTCAAACCATAAAGCACGATGCCTGGCCGCACCATGTCATAGTGCGTTTTGGGATGCCACAAAATACCGGCAGAAGCTGCCAGATGGCATAACGGGATCGTGACACCAGCCTGCTGTGCGCAGGCACGTGCTTGTTCAAACCGTTCGACTTGCTGATCGGTTACTGCATCGCTAACAGGATCATCTGCACACGAAAGGTGCGACCATAAGCCCACGATTTCCACAATGCCCGCCTCGGCAAGCTTTTTCACCTGTTCAAAAACACCAGGAAGCTCGGCCACATCAAAACCGCCACGCGTCATCCCAGTATCAACCTTGATATGGATACGCGCAGGACGACCGCTAGCTCGCGCAGCAGCTGAAATCTCCTCAATCGCCCACTGCGCACCAACCGACAAATCAATGTTCTGCTCAATCGCCCGTTGAAAATTCGCCCCCGGCGCATAGATCCACGCCAAAATGTGACCATGAGTATGGGTTTGACGCAACGCCAACGCCTCATCGATCTGGGCCAGTCCCAACCAGTCAATCCCGGCTTCCCAGGCCCACTGGGCAATAAGTTCCACGCCATGACCATAACCATTAGCTTTCACGATTGCCATGAGCTGCGCGTCAGTATGGCGCCGCACGACATCGATGTTTTGCTCGAACGCACGCCGTGAAATCAGCGCGCGAGCTGGAGCTTGATTCATCATAGTCTCACCTTGTTGGATTAAGTATCTGCCGAATTACTGGACTTACTGCATCACTAATGCTACTCGCCTTAATCGGGTAACCCACACCCTCACTAATTCCAGAAGCGAGATTTGCGGCACGCCCATGGAGATATGCCCCCGCAGCGGCCAGCCAAGCCACATCAACATCGGCCCGATCTTGCGCCTGCCACAACGCCAATAATGCCCCGACAATCCCAGCATAAACATCGCCAGCTCCAGCCGTAGCCCGCCACGGACTAGCCCCCGATTGGATATAGAGCGGCCCAGCGGGGTCAGCAATAATATCGTCATACGTCGTGGTTGCCACAACTGCCCCCGTTTCAGCGGCCGCTCGCTTCGTGAAATGGACAAGGTTGCCTTCAACTTCATCACGAGTCACGTTATGTCCGCGAGCGCGCAACAACTCGGTGAGTTCTCCAGGGTGCGGGGTCAGAACATGATGCGTAGATAACTGGCGGTGTGCAATATGTGCCAAAGCTCCGGCGTCGAAAACTGCCGGTAATCCCGAATCGACAATCTCGTTAAGCGATGCAGCGATATCGTGTTCCCTACTGAGCCCCGAGCCGATCAGCCATGCCTGCACGCGTCCAGGTACCGCCACGGTTTCCGGATAGCGCGGCAGGACGAGTGGGCTCGCGCCGAGGTAGCGGATCATGCCTGGTCCCAACGCCCACGCTGCGCCCACACTGAGCACGCCTGCACCGGGATACTGCTCGGAGCCGGTAACGACTCCGAGCACACCGCGCGTGTATTTATGGTCGGTAGGACCCGGTACCGGCCACCAGCGCCGAATATCTGATTCAGTCACAGATAGCGCATCCATGCCGCCTCCCTAGTCCACGGTAACCGACTTTGCCAAGTTGCGTGGCTTATCGACGTCGAACCCTTTCACAGAGGCGAGTTCGGAAGCAAAAATCTGCAATGGAATCACGGTAACTAGCGGCATCATGAGGGTTGGCGTGGAGTGCGGGACGCGGATAATCGCTGTTGCATGATCGTCAACCGCACTATCGCCTTCTTCAGCGATTACGATTGCGCGCGCCCCTCGGGCGATCACTTCGTGAATATTCGACATGACTTTCGAATGCAGAAGCGGGCGGCGGGGAGTTGGCGCGATGACGAAGATCGGCAGGTCGTCTTCTACCAGAGCAATCGGTCCATGCTTGAGCTCGCCGGCAGCGAAACCTTCGGCATGAATGTAAGCAAGCTCTTTGAGTTTCAGCGCACCTTCCAGAGCAATCGGGAACCCAACGTGGCGTCCTAAGAACAGCACCGAGTTTACCTCCGCCATGGTGCGCGCTAGTTCGCGAATCTGTTCTTCTTGTTCGAGTACGAATTCCATGCGTTGTGGCATCGCGTGGAGTTCTTCGAGATATCCAGCGATTTCGTCAACGAACTTGTTTCCGCGCAACTGAGCTAGGTACAAGCCAAGCAGGTAGGTTGCGGTGATTTGAGCGGTGAACGCCTTAGTTGAGGCGACTGCGATTTCTGGGCCAGCATGCGTGTAAAGCACGGCGTCGGCTTCACGTGCAATAGTCGATGCGTAGGTATTGACGATGGCCAACACGCGCGCTCCTTGTTCAGAGGCGTGACGCACAGCCATTAGTGTGTCCATGGTTTCACCGGATTGCGAAATTGCGACGACGAGGGTTTTCGAGGTGACGATCGGGTCGCGGTAACGGAATTCGTGTGCGAGTTCGACTTCGACCGGGATCCGGCACCAGTGTTCGATCGCGTATTTGGCGACGTGGCCAGCATAGGCTGCCGTACCGCAGGCGACGACGATGATTTTGTCGATGGCGCGCAGTTCGTACTCTTCGATCCGCAGTTCGTCGAGTTTGAGGTGACCGTCCGGGGTGGTGCGCCCGCGCAGAGTTTCAGCGACCGCACTTGGTTGTTCGTGGATTTCTTTATCCATGAAGGTTGGGTAGCCGTCGTGCATGGCAGTTTCAAGATTCCAGTCGACGCTGAATTTCTCAGCGTGCGCTTGGTTGCCAGCAAAGTCAGTAACGGTTACTTCGTGTGCGGTGAGGGTGACGATTTGGTCTTGTCCCACAGCCATGGCTTCTTTTGTTCGGCCGACGAAGGCGACGACGTCGGAGCCGAAGAAGTTTTCTTCGTCACCAAGACCAACGACGAGTGGCGAGTTTCGGCGCGCTCCCACAAGCCGGTCTGGTTGCCCAGCATAGGTTGCTACGACGGCAAACGAGCCTTCAAGGCGGGCCACGACGCCGAGCATTGCTTGGGTGAGATCGCCCCGTTCGGCAACTGCTTTGCCGAGCATATGAGCGATGACTTCCGAATCAGTATCTGAGGCGAACTCGATGCCTTGGGCAATGAGGTCGTTACGCAGCTGCGGAGCATTTTCGATGATTCCGTTGTGCACAATCGCCACTCTACCATCGGCAGATAGATGCGGATGGGAGTTACGATCTGACGGGATACCGTGAGTAGCCCAGCGGGTGTGACCAATAGCGGCAGGACTTTGCGCTAACGGTTCTTCGGCTAACACGGCACGCAGATCAGCAACTCGGCCAGCACGTTTACGCATCGCAACACATTCACCATCGAGAACAGCAACTCCTGCCGAGTCGTATCCACGATATTCGAGACGTTCGAGTCCACTAAGAACAACTTCTTGAGCAGTTGACGACGTTTGGGCACCTATATATCCAACAATTCCACACATGAACTTAACACTACCGGGGAGATCAGGTTCCGCGTCACTCAACCTGTCAGACAACGTCGACAAATGGCGGTATGCCGAAGAATTTTCTCTATAAATCCGCACTTTTACCAGTACAGAATTCTTCCAGGGACGCCACAAATTTTGCTCTGAAACTGGCATTATCGCCGTTTTATTGTCAAAATCGAAACATGTACAGCTCCGACCTCTCGGCCTTCGTGACATTTACTCGCAGCGAATGGGCCGATCTCGCACGCAACACAGAACTCCCCCTAACCCAAGAAGACATCGCTCATCTTGCGGCGTTAGGTGATCCCATAACTGTGGCCGAGGTCGATGCGATTTATCGGCCATTAACGGCATTAATGCACATGTATGCACGCAATACTGAGCGGTTGTTTTCTGAATCGAAAAATTTTCTTGGTTTCAATGAACTCCGTGTACCGTGGATTGTTGGCATCGCAGGCTCAGTATCCGCAGGAAAATCTACTGTCGCGCGATTACTGCGCGAACTGCTCAGCCGCTCACCCGAAACCCCGCGCGTTGACCTTGTCACCACTGACGGATTCTTACTCCCCAACGCCGTACTCGACCAACGTCGAATACTCACTCGCAAAGGATTCCCTGAATCTTATGACCGGCGCGCTATCCTCGCCTTCCTCGCTGCCGTCAAATCTGGACGACGCAATGTCACCGCCCCGGTCTACGACCACGTCACCTACGATATTGTGCCCAATGAATATATCGTCGTCGATCGGCCAGATATTCTCATCGTCGAAGGCCTTAACGTTCTCCAACCTGCTCCTGGCATTGCGGCCCACGAATTTTCTGCAGTATCTGACTTCTTCGATTTCACCATCTACGTTGACGCCCCAGAAGAGGCCCTCGAACGCTGGTATATCGAACGATTCTTAAAACTCCGCTCCACTGCATTCACCAACGATGCTTCCTATTTCCGGAATTATGCGAACCTCACCGATAGTCAGGCTCGCGAAACTGCCCGCCAAATATGGGGTGCAATCAACTTGCCCAACCTGCGACACAATATCGCCCCTACCCGAAACCGCGCCACCGTCATCCTCAAAAAAGGTCCAAATCATACAATCGACCAAGTTCACGTCAGGAAACTTTGACTGAGCTACCAGTACTCTTGATATCTGGCTATCTCACAAGCGTTTTCTTCTCAGAAGAGCACGCACTTTTGCCTGATACAAAAATCGTACGAGCCAAGGAAATACCCTGACTCGCACGAGGAATTATAAAACTCATTGAATGAGCACAATCGGCAATTGTTTTATAAAGCTAAACGTTGCTCCACAACATCAGCTAACCGTTGCGCAACCGAATCTGCCTGTTCCTGAGTTGGTGCTTCAACCATCACCCGAACGAGCGGCTCAGTGCCAGAAGCCCGCAATAGTACTCGTCCAGTATCACCTAGTTCTTTCTCTGCGACCGCAACCTCGTCCATCACGTCAGATGTACGCGCCTTATCAACATTCGGGACATTGATCAGCGTCTGCGGCAACCGAGTTATGAACGACACCGCGTCGGCCAGAGTGCCACCACGTCGAGCCATTTCCGATGCCACCAGAATTGCTGTCAAAGTGCCGTCCCCGGTAGTAGCATGATGCAAGTTGATCACGTGACCGGACTGCTCGCCACCAAGTATATAACCGTGAGCAAGCATCTCTTCAAGAACGTACCGATCGCCCACCTTGGTTGCCACAAAATTAATATCGGCTTCACGCATTGCCAACGTCAAACCAAGATTCGACATCACAGTACCCACCAGCGTATTACCAGTGAGCAGTCCCTGAGCTTTCAACGAGACGGCGAGCAAACCCATAATATGATCGCCGTCGACGATCTGACCGTGCGCATTAACCGCCAAACAACGATCCGCATCACCGTCGAACGCAAAACCAAAATCAGCCTCCGAAGCAACAACCATTGCTTGTAGTTGTTCTGGGTGAGTTGAACCCGCGTTACGGTTAATGTTTTTGCCATCTGGAGAAGCGTTAATAACCGAAACGTCCGCACCCAATTCTTGTAATGCTGCTGGAGCAACATTCGAGGCCGCACCATTGGCACAATCAAGAATAATGCGCAAACCAGACAGGTCTGCACCGCAACGAATCAGATGGTCGATATACACTTGGTCGGAAACAATCGCATTTTCGCGCATATAGCCGACGCCAGCACCAATCGGACGATCCCATTCTTGCCCGAGAACAGCTTCAATCTCGTCTTCGATAGTATCGTCAAGCTTGAAGCCATCTCCAGAAATGAACTTAATCCCGTTATCTGGCATAGCATTATGGGAAGCGGAAATCATCACGCCAAGATCGTAATCGCGGGCAGAAGTCAAGTAGGCGATACCTGGGGTGGGAATCTCGCGCACATGTTCAACGTCCACTCCTGCCGAAGAAAGACCAGCAGCAACTGCGTGACTCAACATGCCTGACGACTGGCGGGTATCGCGCCCCACGATAGCTTTTGGTCGATGATCTGTCACATTGCGTGCCAAGACGCGCGCGGCTGCTTCTCCGAGTTGTAACGCAAACGGAGCAGTGATTTCCCGATTAGCTAGACCTCGGACTCCGTCGGTACCAAATAGACGTGCCATTATCTCTCCTCACACTGCACTAATAATTATTAAAGCCTAATACATTGCCGACGGAATACTTGCGACATCCGCGCTTTGTTCCCAATCTAGTCAACTAAGACACAATTTATTCATAGATGCCGTTAAAGCTGGCAACGGAGCAAGACACAACAAACCCCGGCACGCAACGTGCGAAATACAAAGTTTGGCTCCACCAAAAGGTGGAGCCAAACTTGATGTTGTCCAATAACTGAAAATCAGCGCTTGGAGAACTGCGAAGCCTTACGTGCCTTCTTCAAACCAGCCTTCTTGCGCTCAACTGCGCGAGCGTCACGGGCTAGGAAGCCAGCCTTCTTCAAAGCTGGACGGTTAGCATCACGATCGATTTCGTTCAATGCACGAGAAACGCCGAGACGAAGCGCACCAGCCTGACCGGAGGTGCCGCCGCCGTTAATGCGTGCGATAACATCGAAGCGACCTTCGATGTCGAGTAGAACGAATGGGGAATTAACGAGTTGCTGGTGCAACTTGTTTGGGAAGTAGTCCTCGAGGGTACGGCCGTTGATCTTCCACGAGCCAGTACCTGGGACGAGACGGACACGAGCAACTGCTTCCTTACGACGACCCAGGCCTGCGCCTGGTGCGGTCAGGGATGTACCCTGGCCGGTCTTGGGAGCCTCGGTCTCAGAGGTGTACGAGCTTGGGGTTTCCTCAAACTCTACGGTTTCGGTGGTCTCAGCCACGGTTCTCCTTAAATCTTTTCCGGACAGGGTTACTGCGCAACCTGGGTAAGCTCAAGAGCTTCAGGGTGCTGGGCAGCATGTGGGTGCTCAGCCCCACGGTAGACCTTCAGCTTAGAAAGCTGCTGACGTCCCAATGTGTTCTTAGGCAACATGCCGGCAACAGCCTTCATGACTGCCTTTTCCGGATTCTCTTCCAAGAGTTCGGTGTAGGACGTAGCGGTCAAGCCACCTGGCTGACCAGAGTGTCGGTAAGCGATCTTCTGCTCGCGCTTCGAACCGGTCAGTGCGACCTTTTCAGCGTTGATGATAATGACGAAATCGCCGGTATCAGCATGCGGAGCGAAGTTGGGCTTGTGCTTCCCACGGAGCAGGATGGCAACTTGAGATGCCAGACGGCCAAGGACGACGTCGGTGGCGTCAATGACGTACCACTTCTTTTCGACGTCTCCGGGCTTCGGTGAATACGTGCGCACTTGCGTAGCCTTCGTTTCTTTAATCGCGGATAGCTTCATCGATTGCTATGGCAATGGCTTACTGCCGAATAACAAGCGACCTATCCAATGGTCAAGTTAACGTTGCTGGCAGTGTTATGAGACGAGTGGGATTGCATCTTCATACAACATGCACAGCATTAAGAAACTCTACTGTGATTTACCGCAATGGTCAAAGGAAAACTGAACGTTGTGGTGCGGTTCATCCCAAGCGTGCTTCATCTTTTGAGTATCACGGTTATGCATCTGCGAGAAATGGCCACTTGCTCCACGGCAAACGGGGCGAACGATGACCAGCGATCATCTCATCCCCCGCGGTACCGGCGCGCCTGAGCAGCCTGTACTCCATATAACTCCGGCTCAGGATAACCAATACGCTCCAAAGTCAACGGATGCGGTGGGGCGATAACAACCTGGCCGTCACGATTTTGCTCGATCAGTCGCTGATAAGGCCACTCTTCCCCACGCCTACCCCGACCAACCTCAATGAACGTCCCCATCAAGGTACGGACCTGAGAATGACAGAACGCGTCGGCACGCGCCGTGCCAACGACAACTCCGTCAACACGAGTAAAGCTCAGTTCGTGCAACGTACGCACTGTAGAAGCCCCCTCACGTGGCTTACAGTACGACAAAAAGTTATGTTCACCCAACAAACCAGTAACCGCACGATTCATTGCCTCAAGGTCTAATTCATCAGCCAACCACAATACATCTCTCCGTTGTGGATCCCAGCATGCTACACCGTCAGCGATCCGATAACTATAGGAACGCCATAATGCCGAAAAACGAGCATCAAATTCTTCAGACACCGGTACAACATCATGAATAACGACGTCGGAAAACCCCTTCGGCGCACCAACAATCACTCCCCCTGTACTGCGGGCCAACATCGAATTTGCCCGGTGGACCAGGGACTGGGCCGCAGTACGCGAAGAACGACCCGGTAATGCCAGCCAGGATTCACGCGGAATATCACAGTGTGCAACCTGATGGCGGGCATGCACTCCCGCGTCAGTACGTCCAGCAACCGTTAAAACCACCGGTTGGCGCACAATCGCAGAAAGGACATTTTCTAACTCGCCCTGGACCGTCCGTAGACCTGGCTGGGCCGCCCAACCGTGAAAGTGATTACCGTCGTAGCCTAAATCTAGCCGAAGACGTATATTTTGCGCTAGCGTCGAAGTCATGACTGCAGGATCCCATAAACCGTTGCCGAACCCCAACTCGACAGGCAACACTCTCAGCCTTGACTTCGGCGGATCGAGCGTGAAATCCGTTGTCCTATCTGCCGAAGGTAGTCCGCTGAGCGAGTATTGTATTGAAGAAATTCGTTATCCGTTCTCTCCCGACGATATGCTGGCGAAAATCGACGAACACGCGCAAAGTCATCGGTTCCCTGTTTTCCGAGTAACCGTTGGCATGCCTGGGATTGTGCGCGACGGCGTCGTTATTCATACCCCTCACTACATTCGCCCAGCTGGCCCCGGCAGCCCTGTCGATGCTGACCTTGCCAGCCAATGGAATCACTGCGACATGAAGTCAGCTATAGAAGACGCGACCTCGTGGCCAGCTCTCGTCGTGAACGATGCGCTCGTCGCAGCTGCGGCAGTAATTGAAGGCGCTGGAAGCGAACTTGTCCTGACTTTCGGTACTGGACTGGGGATTGCGTTTGCAGTCAACGGCCGGATCACCGAGCATATCGAAATATCGCACGCACCAAGCCCGCTAGGTGGCACTTTCGATGACGTCGTTGGTGCGATTAACGATCCTGCAACCGACGTTCAGGAGTGGTCACTGCAGATTTGTGCCGTGGTGGACGCATTATGGCCGATGTATCGGTGGGACCGTCTCTATATTGGCGGTGGAAATTCGATGCAACTTAGTGACACTGCACGTGAATCCTTAACTGATCACGGTGCAACATTTTTAGACTACGAAGCAGGAGCTCGCGGTGGCGTACGCGCTTGGCAGTTTATTCCCTGAGAATGCGCTGCCTTACATATTGAGGGTGCAACCAACAGGTTGCACCCTCAGCTATTAACGATTTGGGACAACAAAGCATAGTGGGCGTGATAACCATGATGGTTATCACGCCCACTATGCTTAACGTATATCTACGCGCTATCCGATAACTGTATCAGTCACCCGTGGACCTGGATCAGTTCTCGTCGGTGGTCTCTTCAGCCTCGGTAGCTTCAACAGTGGTCTCTTCAACCTCTGCTTCAGTAGCTGCAGCCTTTTCAGTAGCCTTCTCAGCTTCCTTCACAACAGCCTGCTTTGGTGAAACTGGCTCAAGAACGAGCGAGATTTCAGCCATAGGAGCATTGTCACCCTTACGGTTTGGAAGCTTCACGATACGGGTGTAGCCACCCTCACGGTTAGCGAACTTAGGTGCGAGCTCTTCGAACAAGATGTAAGCGGTTTCGCGGGAGCGAAGAACCTTCAGTGCGAGACGACGGTTGTGCGTATCGCCCTTCTTAGCCTTGGTGATGAGCTTTTCGATGTGTGGGCGAACGCGCTTAGCCTTAGCCTCAGTTGTCACGATCGACTCGTTGTGAATAAGCGCCTTGCAGAGATTTGCAATGATAAGACGCTCGTTAGCTGGGCTACCACCCAAGCGTGGACCCTTAGCGGGACGTGGCATGATTTCTCCTAAAAATTTTCTAGTTCCGCTGACCCTCAGGCCTGCGTTTCGTCACTGAAGTGCATTCCATACGATTCTTCGCTGAAACCGGACATGAAACCAGCAGGCGAATCCTTCAGGCGAAGGTCAAGCTTTGCAAGCTCATCCTTGACATCTTCAATCGACTTCGCGCCGAAGTTACGGATATCGAGCAAGTCAGCTTCGGAACGAAGGACAAGCTCACCGATCGTATGGATACCTTCGCGCTGCAAGCAGTTCTGCGAGCGGGCTGGAAGGTTAAGAATGGTGATTGGACGCTGCAAATCAGAGGACTGCTGCTCAACAACAGGCGCTTCCTTGAGTTCAAGACCTTCGACTTCTTCGTTGAGCTCAGCGGAAAGACCGAAGAGTTCAACAAGAGTCTTGCCGGCTGATGCAAATGCATCGCGTGGCGCCATCGATGGCTTGGTTTCAACGTCGACAATAAGCTTGTCAAAGTCGGTACGCTGTCCAACACGGGTGGCTTCTACCTTGTACGAAACCTTCACAACAGGCGAGTAGATCGAATCAACCGGAATACGGCCGATTTCGTAATCTGGAGAGTTGTTCTGCTGTGCGGAAACGTAGCCACGTCCGCGCTCAACAGTAAGATCAATCTCCAGCTTACCCTTTTCGTTCAAAGTAGCGATAAGCAACTCAGGGTTGTGGATCTCCACACCTGCAGGTGGGGTGATATCCTCTGCGGTAACCTGACCAGGTCCGGCCTTGCGCAGATACATCTGAACTGGCTCATCATTTTCCGAGGTCACAACGAGATCTTTGAGATTCAAAATGATCTGTGCAACATCTTCCTTAACACCTTCAATGGTAGAAAACTCATGGAGCACACCATCGATGTGAATCGACGTCACTGCAGCACCCGGAATGGATGAGAGCAGCGTACGACGAAGCGAGTTTCCGAGCGTATAGCCAAAGCCAGGCTCGAGTGGGTTAAGCGTGAACCGCGAACGGGTATCCGAAAGCTTTTCTTCGGTCAGCGTAGGACGCTGTTCAATGATCACTGTATTTTCCTTTCACCAGGGCGCCCACTATATGACGCCCTCCAGCCGGAATTCTCCGGCAATATAACGTGACTTACCCTCGTGGGCAGGTCACAGAGGAAAGAGGAATTCTCCCCTTCGCGGATCAAACGCGGCGGCGCTTGGGCGGACGGCAACCGTTGTGTGCTTGAGGAGTAACATCGGAAATCGAGGTTACTTCAAGACCGGAAGCAGTCAAGGAACGGATTGCAGTTTCGCGACCGGAGCCCGGACCCTTCACGAAAACGTCTACCTTCTTCATGCCGGCGTCCATTGCGCGGCGAGCAGCGTTCTCCGCAGCAAGCTGTGCTGCGTATGGGGTGGACTTACGCGAGCCTTTGAAACCGACCATACCTGATGAGGTCTGTGCGATAACTTCACCGTTAGTATCCGTAATGGAAACAATGGTGTTGTTAAATGTTGACTTAATGTGTGCCTGTCCGTTTACTACGTTCTTGCGCACTGTACGGCGCGGACGGCGCTGTGTCTTAGGTGGCATTGTTAAAATCTCCTGAAAATTATCGTCGATTCACACCCGAAGGTGGAACTACTTACTTCTTCTTACCTGCAACGGTACGCTTTGGACCCTTACGGGTACGTGCGTTCGTCTTGGTGCGCTGGCCGTGAACTGGGAGACCACGACGGTGGCGTAGACCCTGGTAGCAACCAATTTCAATCTTGCGGCGAATATCGGCCTGGATCTCACGACGGAGATCACCTTCGACCTTGTAGTTTTCGTCGATGTGGTTCTTCAGCTTGACGAGATCATCTTCAGTCAAATCCTTCACGCGGGTATCTGGATTCACGCCAGTTGCAGCGAGTGATTCCAGGGCGCGGGTATGACCAATGCCGAAAATGTATGTAAGTGCAATCTCTACTCGCTTCTCGCGAGGGAGATCCACTCCAGATAGACGTGCCATTATTTAGGCTCCTATGTGTTTCTTCCGAAGGTGTGGAGCATTGTCGTCCCAAAACGGGTTTCGGCCTTCGGACCGAAAGAGTGCGGTAACCGCTGACAATGCCTGTTCAGTGCGTGGGGTTTAGCCCTGACGCTGCTTGTGGCGTGGGTTGTCACAGATAACCATGACACGACCGTGCCGGCGGATAACCTTGCAGTTATCGCAAATGCGCTTAACGCTTGGCTTGACCTTCATAGTCTCTAGCTTTCTTGGTTGTAGACGCAACGTTTCAGCTACGTGAATTTAACGAGTTACTTGTGGCGGTATACGATACGACCACGTGTCAGATCATAGGGCGTAAGCTCTACGACGACACGGTCCTCTGGAAGGATCTTGATGTAGTGCTGACGCATCTTACCTGAGATGTGTCCGAGCACTACGTGCCCGTTATCTAGTTCAACGCGAAACATTGCATTTGGCAGTGCTTCTACGACAACACCTTCAATTTCAATGACGCCTTCTTTTTTCGCCATTACTCCCGCTAACATTCATTGATCTCTAAGACCGCGGTTGCGACCCTAGTTTGGCACACATATCTACGTAAGTAGATACATAGCACCAACGCTCTATAATACGTGATTTCCTCTATGGATGGATAGTCGTTTCAAAGTTGAGCTGGTCACTGTCAGTCACCACCAAGTCTGCACCTTGTCGTTTCCTTACGACGTCGGCACGCCCACGATCAGTTCAGCGGCGAAACAGTTACACCAAACCGTGCCAGCTCACTCGCACCCCCGTCAGGTTCGGTCAAAACCCAAATACCGTTCTTATGCAAGGCAACCATGTGCTCCCAGTGGCAGGCATCTTTGCCGTCATCTGTGACCACAGTCCATTCATCGGCTAACGTATGGTTATCTTGCATACCGGCGGTGAGCATTGGCTCAATACACAAAACCATACCCGGCTTGAGTTTTGGAGTCCTACCATGAATAGAATAATTAAGAACTTCGGGTTCTTGATGCATCGAATCGCCAATTCCGTGCCCGGTAAAATCTAAAACGATATCAGGCCGCACGTCCCCTTCAAGACTTTCGACGTAATCATCGATCGCATTACCGATATCGCCCACGCGCCGCCCGGTTGCCATCGCCGCAATGCCCACCCACATCGATTCACGAGTAATATCACTCAATTCTTGACGAGCCTGCGCGATCGCAGCGTCTCCCCCAGGAACAACGACGCTGATACACGCATCTGCATGCCAACCATCAACAATCGCACCGCAATCAAAGGAAACTAAATCTCCTGGCTGCAGTACGCGCGGCCCAGGTATGCCATGCACAATTTCCTCGTTTACTGAGGTGCATATGTTTTTCGGGAAATCATAATATCCGAGAAAGTTCGATCGTGAGCCATTTTTGCGCAGTACATCCAACGCAACCTGATCCATATCCTCAGTTGTCACTCCAGGCTTAACAGCCTGGCGCAACGCAGCATGAATTTGTGCAACAACGAGCCCCGCTTGGCGCATTTTGATGATCTGTTCATTTGTTTTGTATTGGATTGAATTCCCCACGATTGCCCCTTGGAAATAGAAGTTAGAACAAAAATAGACTGCTAACTATTGTGATAGCTAGCAGTCTATTTAGTTAAATTAGTCAAGACCTAATCGCTCATTAACAGCTGCAACGATTCGTTCACGGACTTCACCGATTGTTCCGAGGCCATTGATGGAAATCAGCTTTCCCCGCTCCCGGAAGGCATCGAGAATTGGCTCGGTAGCTTCATGATAGACGGAAATGCGGTGCGCGATAACTTCAGGAGTATCGTCCGCACGTCCCTCGATTTCAGCACGCTTGAGTAAGCGTCCCATGATTTCTTCATCTGAGATTTCGATGTCAAGCATCGCATCGATGCTCAAACCATCGTCAGCGAGCATTTCATCGAGTGCAGAAATCTGATCCAGTGTGCGGGGGTAACCATCAAGTAAGAAGCCTTCAGCTGCATCTGGTTGAGCTAGGCGCCGCCGAACGATTTCGTTGGTCACCGAGTCTGGAACCAGATTGCCTTCGCTGATGTAACGTTGTGCTTCGAGACCGACATCGGACTGGCTTGCCATTTCTGAACGGAAGATTTCACCTGTTGAAATAGCGGGAATGCCAAGTCGTTCAGAAACTGTGGTTGCTTGAGTGCCTTTGCCTGCACCTGGAGGGCCGGCGAGAATCAACCGGAAACTCATCGTAGGAATCCTTCGTAGTGTCGCTGCTGGAGCTGGGCGTCAATATCTTTAACTGTCTGAAGTCCAACACCAACGAGAATGATAATCGACGTTCCACCAAAACTGAACGTCGTTAGACCCATTTGGGTGAAGACGATCTGCGGAATGAGTGCGATGATCGCCAAGTAGAATGCACCAACCCAAGTAATACGGTTGATAACGTAGCGCAAGTAATCAGCAGTAGGCTGTCCGGCTCGAATACCCGGCACAAAACCACCGTAACGCTTCATATTATCTGCGACTTCTTCTGGATTGAAGGTAATCGAGGTGTAGAAGAAGGCGAAGAATAAGATCAGGAAGAAGTAGACAACCAAGTACCAGAATGAGTGTGGCGCGAAGTAGGTGCGAATCCAGCCGGCCCAGCCGTCTTGTGTGTTCGAGAACTGAGCGATCATATTGGGCATCGACAAAATCGATGATGCGAAGATGACCGGGATAACATTCGCCATGTTGAGCTTCAGCGGAATATAAGTAGAGGTGCCACCGTAAGTACGGCGACCGACCACACGCTTTGCGTACTGGACCGGAATACGACGTTGCGACTGCTCAACGAAAACGACAACAACAGTAATTGCGAGGAACATTGCAAGCACGATGACAACACCGTACCAACCGTAGTTGGATTGGCTGACGTTTCCGAGCATTGCAGGGAAGTTGGCTGCGATACCGGTGAAGATAAGCAAAGACATACCGTTTCCAACACCACGTTCGGTAATAAGCTCTGCCATCCACATGATAAGACCTGTTCCGGCTGTCATGGCAAGAATCGCAATAATATACTTTCCTGCCGATGGGCCCGGAATCGGATCCACTGAACAGTTACGGAAGAGTGCACCATTAGCTACAGAAACAGTAACGGATGATTGTAGGATAGCCAGGAAGATCGTGAGGTAACGAGTGTACTCAGTGAGCTTAGCTTGGCCGGTCTGGCCTTCTTTTGAAAGCTCCTCAAAGCGTGGAATGACCACCTTCATTAACTGAACAATAATCGATGCAGTAATATAAGGCATGATCCCAAGTGCGAATACTGCGAGTTTAAGCATTGCGCCACCGGAGAACATATTGATGAGTGTCAGTAGACCGTCGCTACCTGCTTCGTCTAAACACTGAGTGACATTCTCATAAGATACAAATGGTGCTGGAATAAACGTACCGAGACGATAAATCACCATGATAAGTACGGTGAACAGGAGCTTTGCTCGCAGATCAGGGGTACGGAAGGCAGATATCAGTGCTCGTAGCAAGGAAGTTCCTCCGGTGTTGGTACCGGCTAATGCCGGGAAAGGGATGCCGGCTGACGCCAACAATTGATCAATAACAGGTATTCTGTTACGCACATTTAACACATGCTAAATACACGTACTGCACTTACTATACCTGTTAATAGCACTTTAGATATACCTAAAAATGGGTAATGTTTGAGACATTTTACATGCAAGAAGGCGGGTTCTTCTCTCCCTTTGGACAGAAGAACCCGCCTTCTAAGCTATTGAGCTAAGCTCAGCGCTGTTCTAGCGAACCACCAGCAGCTTCGATCTTTTCCTTAGCGGAAGCAGACCAAGCATCAACAGTGACGTTGACTTTTACTGAGATTTCGCCCGTACCGAGGACCTTCACAAGCTTGTTAGCGCGAACTGCGCCCTTCGCTACGAGATCATCAACGGTAACGGTGCCGCCTTCTGGGAAGAGCGACTCGAGCTTGTCTAGATTAACAACTTGGTATTCGACGCGCGCCGGGTTCTTGAAACCACGAAGCTTTGGCAGACGCATATGCAATGGCATCTGGCCACCCTCGAATCCAGCCTTAACCTGGTAGCGAGCCTTGGTACCCTTGGTACCACGGCCAGCAGTCTTACCCTTGGAACCTTCACCACGACCCACACGGGTGCGGGACTTCTTGGCGCCAGGAGCCGGGCGTAGGTCATGTACCTTCAGAACATCAGCCATCAGGCAACCTCCTCCACAGTAACTAGGTGAGCAACCGTGCGGATCATACCACGCACAACCGGGGTATCTTCACGAACGACCGACTGGTGAATCTTGTGCAGACCAAGTGAACGAACCGTGTCTTTTTGGTTCTGCTTGGTACCTACAAGACCCTTTGTCTGAGTAATCTTGAGTTTCATCATGCACCAACTCCTGCTGCTGCAGCCTCGTTCTCAGCACGCTGTGCTTCGAGTTCAGCATCTTCGCGTTCCTTAGCTTCATGCTCGGTACGCTTAAGGAGCATGGACTTAGGGGCAACATCGTCCAAAGGAAGGCCACGGCGAGCCGCGACTGCTTCAGGCTGTTCAAGCTGCTTGAGAGCAGCAATGGTGCCACGGACAATGTTCAATGCGTTCGAAGAACCAAGGGACTTCGATAGGACATCGTGGATACCAGCGCACTCCATAATCGCACGGACCGGGCCACCGGCGATAACACCGGTACCTGCGGACGCTGGGCGAAGCAAAACTTCACCTGCGGCGTCGCGGCCTTGGACTAAGTGTGGAATGGTTGTGCCGATACGAGGAACTTTGAAGAAGTTCTTCTTAGCTTCCTCAGTACCCTTAGCGATTGCTGCTGGTACTTCCTTTGCTTTGCCGTAGCCAACACCCACGGTGCCGTTGCCGTCTCCGACCACAACAAGTGCGGTGAATGACATGCGACGACCACCCTTAACGGTCTTAGCAACACGGTTAATCGTCACGACGCGCTCTACGTAAGCATTGCGGTCATCGGCGCGACGATCGGTGCGACGATCGCCTCGACGATCATCTCGACGGTTATTACGCTCGTTGCGTGCGCCGTCGTTCTCCGAGCCAGTGGCTCGTCCTCGCTGCTGTGCAGCCATAAGAATTTCCTCTCGTTTCGCCAATTTACAGGGTCAGGCCAGCTTCGCGTGCGCCATCAGCGACAGCAGCAACGCGACCATGGTAAAGATTACCACCACGGTCAAAGACAACAGTGGAAATACCAGCTTCGATTGCACGCTTGCCGACGAGTTCGCCAACAACGCGAGCCTTAGAGACCTTGGAATCGGATGCGGCGCGCAAATCAGCTTCGAGAGTGGAAGCAGAGACGAGTGTCTTGCCTACAGTATCGTCGATGATCTGTGCAACCATGTGGCGATTTGACCGGGTAACGACCAAGCGTGGACGCTCGGTTGTACCGGAAATGCGCTTGCGGAGTCGGATATGACGGCGAGTACGTGATACGAACTTGCCCTTGCCTTTTGGAGTAACAGCCATCACTTACCAGCCTTTCCGGCCTTGCGGCGAACATGCTCACCAGCGTAGCGAATACCCTTGCCCTTGTATGGCTCAGGCTTACGGAGCTTGCGGATGCGAGCAGCCGTTTCACCGACTAGTTGCTTATTGATGCCACTAATCGAGAACTTCGTAGGAGCTTCAACAGCGAAGGTGATACCTTCTGGAGCTTCAACGAAAATTGTGTGGGAGTATCCGAGAGAGAATTCTAGGTCTGAACCCTTGGCGACGACGCGGTAACCAGTACCAACAATCTCAAGAGCCTTAGTGAATCCATCAGTTACGCCAACAATGTTGTTCGCGATCAGTGTACGTGTGAGACCGTGGAGCGAGCGAGATACGCGTGCGTCATCTGGACGACGAACGGTGATCATTCCCTCTTCAACTTCAACGGAGATCGGAGCCGGGATGGTGTGCGAAAGTTCGCCCTTCGGGCCCTTAACGGAAATAACATTACCATCAAGCTTGACTTCTACACCTGCAGGGATAGCAATTGGGAGCTTACCAATACGAGACATTGTTGCACTCCTTCCTTACCAGATGTAGGCGAGGACTTCCCCACCTACGCCCTTGTCCTTAGCCTCACGGTCAGTAAGCAAACCAGAGGACGTGGATAAGATAGCCACGCCTAGGCCGCCAAGAACCTGAGGAAGATTGGTGGACTTCGCGTAAACACGAAGGCCCGGCTTAGAGATACGGCGCAAACCAGCAAGTGATCGCTCACGGTTTGGACCGAACTTCAAATTGAGTGTGAGCGTCTTGCCCACCTTGGCATCTTCGACGGTGAAGTCGGCGATGTAACCCTCACGCTGAAGGATGTTAGCGATATTCGCCTTCATCTTCGAGTACGGCATTGAAACCGACTCGTGGAACGCCGAGTTGGCGTTACGCAGACGCGTGAGCATGTCTGCAATTGGGTCTGTCATAGACATCGGGCTTTTGCCCTTTCTCGTCGCGGTTTCCTATTCAGACCTGCGACGTAGATTCTTACCAGCTGGACTTCTTGACACCGGGGAGTTCACCACGGTGGGCCATCTCGCGAACGCAAATACGGCACAAGCCGAACTTGCGGTAAACGGAGTGTGGGCGGCCGCAACGCTGACAACGAGTGTAAGCGCGGACAGCGAACTTAGGCTTGCGTGCAGCCTTTACCTTGAGTGAGGTCTTTGCCATGAGAGTCAGTCCTCCTTGAACGGGAATCCAAGGTAACGCAACAATGCACGTCCCTCGTCGTCGGTATTAGCTGTGGTGACAACGGTAATGTCCATACCACGGACGCGATCGATCTTGTCCTGGTCAATCTCGTGGAACACGGATTGCTCGGTCAAGCCGAAGGTGTAGTTGCCATGGCCATCGAACTGCTTTGAGGACAGGCCGCGGAAATCGCGGATGCGTGGCAAAGCAGTTGCGAGTAGGCGATCGAGGAACTCCCACATACGGTCGCCGCGCAAAGTTACGTTACAGCCAATTGCTTGACCCTCGCGTAGCTTGAACTGAGCGATCGACTTGCGAGCTCGGTTGATTTGTGGCTTCTGGCCGGTGATCGCGGTCATATCGGCGATAGCGCCTTCCAAAACCTTCGAATCACGGGCAGCGTCACCGACACCCATGTTCACGACGATCTTGGTCAGACCTGGGATCTGATTGACGTTTGCGTATGCGAATTCTTCGTTCATCTGGGAACGAATCGTATCGGCGTACTTAGTCTTCAAACGTGGAGTAATCTTCTCGCTCACAGTTCGATTTCCTTTCCACCACGACGACCAATGCGCTCACGCATGATCTTCTTACGTCCGTTGCGCTCAACCTCTACTTCACGGAAACCAACGCGAATTGGCTTCTTATCTGGGCCTACGAGGGCCACGTTTGAAATATGGATTGGAGCTTCAACGGTTTCAATACCGCCAGTAGCAACGCCACGATCGGAACGACCGACCTTGGTGTGCTTCTTGACTCGAGCAACGCCTTCGACGATGACGCGGTCTTCTGCTGGGATAACAGACAAAACTGTTCCCTGCATTCCCTTGTCTCGTCCAGCGATTACCTGAACTAGGTCACCCTTCTTGATCTTCGCCATTACTCAGATCACCTCCGGTGCCAATGAAACGATACGCATAAACTTCTTGTCACGAAGTTCACGAGCGACGGGGCCGAAGATACGGGTACCACGTGGCTCATTCTCGTTCTTCAGGATGACAGCTGCATTTTCATCGAAACGAATGTATGAGCCGTCAGCGCGACGAGTGCTCTTCTTTGCACGGACGACGACCGCCTTGACGACGTCGCCCTTCTTAACATTTCCGCCAGGAATAGCATCCTTGACGGTAGCGACAATCGTGTCGCCAATTCCGGCGTAGCGCTTGCCAGAACCGCCAAGCACGCGGATGCAAAGAATTTCTTTTGCACCGGTGTTGTCGGCGATCTTAAGCCGCGACTCCTGCTGGATCATTTACATTTCTCCTGTCGTCGTGCCGGTTCTCGTTTAACGAGCCTTGCCGAACGGATGGTTTGCTTTCCCGGGCGTTGCCGCCCGGGATAGATCACTTTGCCTTCTCGATAATCTCGACCACGCGGAAATGCTTGGTCGCAGACAACGGTCGGGTTTCCATGATACGTACGAGATCGCCAACCTGGACCTCGTTAGATTCGTCATGGGCCTTGACGCGCTTGGTTCGAGTCATGACCTTACCGTAAAGCGGGTGCTTACGGCGGTCTTCGACTTCGACCACAACGGTCTTGTCCATCTTGTCAGATACTACATAACCACGGCGAACTTTGCGAATGTTTCGCTCTGTGGTTTCAGTCAACTTTTCCTGCTCGCTCATGTGGGACCTCACTTCTTAGCCGTTGGAGCGGTTCGAATACCGAGCTCACGCTCGCGGGCAATGGTGTAAATGCGTGCAATATTGCGGCGCACTTCCTTTAGACGACCGGAATCTTCCAGACGGTGGGTCACGGCTGAAAAGCGAAGGTTGAAAAGTTCTTCCTTCGATTCCTTCAGACGCTCGGCAAGCTCAACATCAGTTAGCTTGTCTAGCTCATCAGTGGTGATGCCTTTAGCCATCATTCACCATCCTCACGGGTAACAAAACGGGTCTTCATTGGGAGCTTGTGCATAGCACGCAACATAGCCTCACGCGCTAGCTGCTCAGGCACACCAGCGAGTTCGAACATGATACGGCCAGGCTTGACGTTGGCAACCCAGGTTTCCACTGGGCCCTTACCAGAACCCATACGAAGGCCGAGAGCCTTCTTGGTGAGCGGGCGATCTGGGAAGATGTTAATCCACACCTTACCACCACGCTTCACGTGACGGGTCATAGCGATACGTGCTGCTTCAATCTGACGGTTGGTAATATAAGCCGGCTCCAGAGCCTGGATACCGAATTCACCGAATGCAATCTGGTTTCCGCCCTTTGACATGCCCGAGCGAGTCGGACGATGCTGCTTGCGGTACTTTGTGCGGCGGGGAATGAGCATGTAACTCAGGCCTCCGTTTCCTGGGTAGGTGCCGGCTCAGTTGCCGGTGCTTCGGTCTGAGCAGACTTCTGCTCTGCCGACTGGTTCGAACGGGATCCACGGTTCGGACGATCGCCTCGACGGCCCCGACGTTCACCACCGCGTCCACCACGGCCACGTGGGGCCTCGGTCAATGAACGGTAGTATTCTGCGTCGGTGACGTCACCGCGGTAAATCCATACCTTCACGCCAATACGGCCGAAGGTGGTACGTGCTTCATAGAAGCCGTAGTCGATGTTAGCGCGCAATGTGTGGAGCGGAACTCGACCTTCACGGTAGAACTCTGCACGCGACATTTCAGCGCCGCCAAGACGACCGGAACACTGAACACGAATACCCTTGGCGCCGGCGCGCTGCGCGGACTGAATGCCCTTACGCATTGCGCGACGGAAGGAAACACGTGCTGCGAGTTGCTCAGCAATACCCTGTGCAACAAGCTGTGCGTCGGCTTCTGGGTTCTTGACCTCGAGGATGTTAAGCTGCACCGACTTGCCGGTGAGCTTCTCAAGGTCTTGGCGAAGACGATCAGCTTCTGCGCCACGACGACCGATCACAATGCCCGGACGGGCAGTGTGAATGTCGATCACAACGCGCTCAGTACGACGCTCGATGTTCACGCGGGAAATACCCGCACGTTCAAGGTCACGTTCTACCTTGCGGCGAATCTTGATGTCTTCTTCGATGTAATCGCGGTAACGCTGACCTTCCTTAGAAGAATCTGCGAACCACTTGGACCGATGATCGGTGGTGATACCGAGACGGAAACCGGTCGGGTTTACTTTCTGTCCCACAATCAGGCTCCCTTCTTCTCGTCACCGACGATAACGGTGATGTGGCTTGTACGCTTTAAAATTCGATTTGCACGACCCTGAGCGCGTGGTTGGATGCGCTTCATCGTTGGGCCTTCATCGACGTAAGTTGCCTTGACGACAAACTCAGTCTCATCAAATCGTTCGTTCGCCTGCTCAGCTGCGTAGCGAGCATTAGCCATTGCGGACTCAAGGATCTTCTTGATGTCGGTTGCAACAGCTTGTGGAGCGAATGTCAATAGGTCAACCGCTGCTGGTACACGCATACCACGGATCTCATTGATCACGCGACGTGCCTTTTGCGGCGTGACACGTACGTAACGTGCTTGTGCCTTAGCTTCCATAATCCTGCCTAACTCTCTGCGCTGCCTCAGCGGCGGCGGCCCTTGCGATCGTCCTTCTCGTGACTACGGAAAGTACGAGTTGGAGCGAATTCGCCGAGCTTGTGGCCGACCATGGATTCGGTGACGAACACCGGAACATGCTTGCGGCCGTCGTGGACTGCAAAGGTGTGACCTAGGAAGTCGGGGGTAATAACCGACCGACGGGACCAGGTCTTGATAACGTTCTTGGTACCCTTTTCGTTTTGTTCATCAACCTTTTTCATAAGGTGATCGTCGACGAACGGGCCCTTCTTTAAACTACGCGGCATTGCTCAAATCCTCCTGATCAGCGCTTCTTGCCAGTCTTGCGACGGCGCACAATGAGCTTGTCGCTGGGCTTGTTGGGGTGGCGGGTGCGGCCTTCCTTCTTACCCCATGGTGAAACTGGGTGACGGCCACCTGAGGTCTTGCCTTCACCACCACCGTGTGGGTGATCAACCGGGTTCATAACAACACCGCGGACGGTTGGACGGACGCCCTTCCAGCGCATACGGCCTGCTTTACCCCAGTTGATGTTGGACTGCTCTGCATTGCCAACTTCGCCAACAGTCGCACGGCAGCGCGCGTCGACATTACGAATTTCGCCAGAAGGCATGCGTAGCTGGGCGTACTTGCCTTCCTTAGCAACGAGCTGCACAGAAACGCCTGCCGAGCGGGCGATCTTAGCTCCACCACCTGGACGCAGTTCCACAGCGTGGATGACTGTACCAACTGGAATGTTGCGAAGTGGAAGGTTGTTACCAGGCTTGATGTCGGCGGACGGACCGTTCTCGACCATCATGCCTTGCTTCAAGTTGAGCGGAGCCAAAATGTAGCGCTTTTCGCCGTCCACGTAGTGGAGCAGTGCGATACGAGCGGTACGGTTTGGATCGTACTCAATATGAGCAACGCGTGCCGGGATACCATCCTTGTCGTGACGACGGAAGTCGATCACGCGGTACTGGCGCTTATGTCCACCACCCTTGTGACGGGTGGTGATGCGACCGCTATTGTTACGGCCGCCAGTCTTTGAGAGCGGGCGCAGGAGCGACTTCTCCGGCGTAGATCGGGTGATCTCAGCGAAGTCGGCGACGCTCGCACCGCGACGACCTGGTGTCGTCGGCTTGTACTTACGAATTCCCATGAGTTCTTATCCTCAATATCCTGCCGGCGTTAGCCGACGATCTCGCCGTAGATGTCGATCGTGCCCTCGCGGAGGGTGACAATTGCTCGCTTAGTAGCCTTGCGACGGCCAATGCCGTTGCGGGTACGGCGAGTCTTGCCTGCACGATTCTGAGTGTTGACGGATTCAACCTTGACACCGAAAATCTTTTCAATAGCGATTTTGATTTCCGTCTTGTTTGCGGATGGGTGCACCAAGAAGGTGTACTTGCCCTCGTCTTCGCCACGAGCAGACTTTTCAGTTGCTACTGGGGCGAGGATGACGTCACGCGGATCCTTGTTGTAAAACGCTGCGTACTGAGTCACTTCGTCTCCTCCTTGCTGTGTGCACCGGTGAAGGTGTCAAGAGCGGCTTGGGTGAAGATGACGTCGTCAGAAACAAGAACATCGTATGCGTTAAGCTGGTCAACGTAGATGGTGTGAGCTTCTGGCAAGTTGCGAAGTGAGAGAACTCCAGCTTCATCGTTACGCTCGAGCACAACGAGAACGCCACGCTGCTCAGCAACCTTATTCACAAGATTGAGAGCGGCCTTTGTGGATGGAGTTACTGACTCAACGATGCTGGTAACGACGTGGACACGGCCGTTACGCGCACGATCAGAAAGCGCCTGGCGCAGTGCTGCAGCAATCATCTTCTTTGGGGTGCGCTGCGAATAATCGCGTGGGCGCGGACCGTGAACAACGCCACCGCCGGTGAAGTGAGGTGCACGAATCGAACCCTGACGAGCGCGACCTGTACCCTTCTGCTTGAACGGCTTGACGCCACCGCCGCGGACTTCACCGCGGGTCTTGGTCTTGTGGGTACCTTGGCGTGCAGCAGCTAGCTGGGCAACGACAACCTGGTGGATCAACGGAATGTTGATTTCCAAGTCGAAGGACTCTGCTGGCAGAGTTGCCGAACCGGCTTTTGCGCCTGTGGTGTCGAGGATGTCAACCTTGAGGTCTGCCATTTAGATCAGGCTCCCTTCACGGCAGTACGGATCACGACGACGCCACCCTTGTTACCGGGGATAGCGCCTGACACGAGAATCAAATCATTCTCAGTGTCGATGGCGTGAATGGTCAAGTTTTGCACAGTTACGCGAGCGTTGCCCATACGGCCAGCCATACGCATACCGCGGAAAACGCGGGATGGAGTGGAACATGCGCCGATGGAACCTGGCTTGCGGTGATTACGGTGTGCACCGTGGGAAGCGGAAACACCAGCGAAGCCGTGACGCTTCATAACACCAGCGAAACCTTTACCCTTTGACTTGCCGATAACGTCAACGGTCTGACCAGCTTCGAATGTATCAACACCGAGTTCCTGGCCAAGCGTGTATTCGCTGGCGTCAAATGTGCGGACTTCTGCTACGTGACGACGTGGCTCTACGCCAGCCTTCTCAAAGTGTCCCTTGAGTGGCTTGGTCACGTTCTTGGCCTTCAACTCACCAGAGGCGATCTGGACAGCTGAGTAGCCATCGGTCTCAGGTGTACGAACCTGAGTAACAACGTTCTTACCAACACGAACAACAGTCACTGGAACGAGATTAGCGTTCTCATCCCATACCTGGGTCATGCCGAGCTTGATGCCAAGCAGGGCCTTTACTGGCGCTGCTTTAGCAGTAGTGATGTTCTTGGTCATTTTATGCGTTACCTCAGAGCTTAATCTCGACGCTGACATCGGCTGGAAGATCCAGACGGCGTAGCGTGTCAATGGTCTTCAGAGTCGGATCGACAATGTCGATCAGTCGCTTATGCGTACGCATTTCGAAATGTTCGCGACTGTCCTTGTACTTGTGGGGCGAGCGAATGACCGTGAAAACATTCTTCTCGGTCGGCAACGGCACTGGGCCCACGACCGACGCTCCTGTACGGGTAACTTCGTCGACGAGCTTTTTCGCTGCGTTGTCGATGACCTCATGGTCATAAGACTTCAGACGGATGCGGATTTTTTGTCCCGCCATGGCGTCGTCTCCCTCTCTTCTACCGCGGAACACCGAAACCCGCAGTCGGGCGTGTCGCGGTTAAGCAATCAACAACGTCAGCCCTATGAGATTTTCGGTGAACCGGCCTTATGTACCGAAATACTTTTGTACCTCGGCCAAGTTCATACGTCTGGTTAGAACCAGACAACTTGATAAGTATTGCAAACTTTCGTGCTTACCATCAAGTTTTGTTGGCGGTTGGTGTGCCATTCCACATCTATGAGGAATGATGGAGTACCAATCCCCCAAACTAACGTGTGGGCCCTACCCGAAGGTAGGACCCACACAAGGTATTAGTTACCTAGAGGTGCATCACTTGATGATCTTGGTGACTCGACCTGAACCAACGGTACGGCCGCCTTCACGAATAGCGAAGCCGAGGCCCTCTTCCATAGCAATTGGCTGGATGAGTTCGACGGTCATGTCGGTGTTGTCGCCAGGCATAACCATTTCGGTACCCTCTGGAAGGGTGATCACGCCGGTAACGTCGGTGGTACGGAAGTAGAACTGTGGACGGTAGTTGGAGAAGAATGGGTTGTGACGGCCACCTTCTTCCTTACCGAGCACGTAGACCTGAGCTTCGAAGTTGGTGTGTGGGGTGATGGTGCCTGGCTTGGCAACAACCTGACCACGCTCAACATCTTCACGCTTGGTACCACGGAGAAGGAGACCACAGTTCTCGCCTGCGTCTGCGTGATCCATTGCCTTGTGGAACATTTCGATACCGGTAACGGTGGTCTTCTGTGGTGCACGAATACCGAGGATCTCAACTTCTTCGTTCAAGTTGAGCATACCGCGCTCTGCACGGCCGGTAACAACGGTTCCACGACCGGTAATGGTGAAGACGTCCTCAATAGGCATGAGGAATGGCTTGTCAAGATCGCGGACTGGATCGTCGAAGTAAGTATCAACGGCTTCCATAAGCTCTTCGATCGACTTGCTCCACTCAGCATCGCCTTCGAGAGCCTTAAGAGCGGAGATCTTCACAACTGGGAGATCGTCGCCTGGGTACTCCTGGGACGAAAGAAGCTCACGAACTTCCATTTCGACGAGCTCGAGGATTTCCTCATCGTCAACCATGTCAGCCTTGTTAAGCGCAACGATGATCTGTGGAACGCCAACCTGGCGAGCAAGAAGAACGTGCTCACGGGTCTGTGCCATTGGGCCGTCGGTGGCAGCAACAACGAGAATTGCGCCGTCCATCTGAGCAGCACCGGTGATCATGTTCTTGATGTAATCGGCGTGGCCTGGGGCGTCAACGTGTGCGTAGTGACGCTTCTCGGTCTGGTACTCAACGTGGGAAACGTTGATGGTAATACCACGCTGACGCTCTTCTGGAGCGTTATCCACCTGATCGAATGGGGTGAACTCGTTAAGTTCTGGGTACTTTTCTGCTAGTACCTTGGTAATAGCAGCGGTCGTCGTCGTCTTACCGTGATCGACGTGACCGATGGTACCGATGTTCATGTGTGTCTTTGACTTGTCGTACTTGGCCTTGGCCACTTTTGTCCTCCTGGGACTCGATGTTATTTGGTCTTCAGCTTATATGATTTGTGCGCTAGCACCAAACCGTGGCTAAAGAGATCCTACTGGTCGATTGGTTTGATTGTGAATCAGACCTGTTGGCTCACTCGCCACGGGTCTTCTGGATGATCTCGTCGGCAACAGCCTTCGGAACTTCCTGGTACTTCGCGAACTGCATGGAGTACACCGCGCGACCCTGCGTCTTTGAACGCAAGTCACCGATGTAACCGAACATTTCGGAAAGCGGAACGAGAGCGCGAACGATCTTAACACCGGTCGCGTCCTCCATCGAGGAGATCAGACCACGGCGAGAGTTAAGATCGCCGATCACATCTCCCATGTACTCCTCAGGAGTACGGACCTCCACGTCCATGACTGGCTCGAGGATAACCGGGTTAGCGCGCTTAGCACCTTCACGGAACACCATCTGACCAGCGATCTTGAACGCCATTTCGGAGGAGTCGACGTCGTGGTACGCACCGTCTTCAAGCGTGGCCTTCACGTTCACCATTGGGAAGCCGGCGAGCACGCCGTTATCCATAGCTGCCTGAATACCTGCATCAACAGACGGAATGTACTCGCGTGGCACGCGGCCACCGGTCACAGCGTCAACAAACTCGTAAGTCTTGCCTTCTTCGTTTTCCTCGAGAGGCTCGAAGGTGACAATAACCTTTGCAAACTGACCGGAACCACCGGTCTGCTTCTTGTGAGTGTAGTCGATCGACTTTGCGGTCGAACGAATGGTCTCACGGTAGGCAACCATCGGCGCACCGACGTTAGCCTCAACCTTGAACTCACGACGCATGCGGTCAACAATGATGTCCAAGTGGAGCTCACCCATACCACCAATGACGGTCTGACCAGACTCTTCGTCAAGGCGAACTGTGAAGGTTGGATCTTCTTCAGCAAGTTTCTGAATTGCGATACCAAGCTTCTCTTGGTCAGCCTTTGACTTGGGCTCAACTGCGACGTGGATGACTGGTTCTGGGAATGTCATCGATTCGAGTGAGATTGGGTGGTTGAGGTCTGTGAGGGAATCACCGGTTGTTGTGTCCTTCAAACCGATAACGGCGTAGATGTGGCCAGCGTGTGCAGTGTCAACAGGATTTTCCTTGTTGGAGTGCATCTGGAAAATCTTGCCGATACGTTCCTTCTTGCCCTTGGTTGCGTTAAGAACCTGGGAACCAGCATCCATCGTACCCGAGTAAACACGGACGTAGGTCAGACGACCAAAGAATGGGTGAACTGCAATCTTGAAGGCAAGCGCAGCGAACGGTTCCTTTTCATCTGGCTGACGGACGAGCTCAACCTCTTCATCACGTGGATCAACGCCCTTAACCTCGCCCACATCAAGCGGGGAAGGAAGGAAGTCAACAACTGCATCAAGAACTGGCTGAATACCGATGTTCTTGTATGCAGAACCACAGTAAACCGGGAAAGCTTCGCCAGCGATAGTGATACGACGAATAACAGCCTTAAGCTCGTCAATGGTTGGTTCTTCGCCACCTAGGTACTTGTCGAGAAGCTCTTCATCGTTTTCAGCAACCTGCTCAACAAGCACTGCGCGATACTCTTCAGCTTTGTCAAGCATGTCGGCAGGAATTTCTTCCTCAACGACCAAAGCACCCATAGTTGCGTTGCCCTTGTCGTCCTTCTCTGGGAAGCGCAAAGCCTTCATCGTGAGAAGATCGATCACGCCTGCGATGTCTGACTCAGCACCGATGGGAAGTTCCATCACGATTGGTGTTGCGTGTAGACGATCCTTCAGCGTTTGTACTGAGAAGTAGAAATCAGCACCCATCTTATCCATCTTATTGATGAAGCAGATACGTGGGACGTTATACTTGTCAGCCTGGCGCCAAACAGTCTCAGACTGTGGCTCCACGCCTTCCTTACCGTCGAACACTGCCACCGCACCGTCGAGAACGCGGAGCGAACGCTCCACCTCAACAGTGAAGTCAACGTGTCCTGGGGTGTCAATGATGTTGATCTGATGACCCTTCCAGAAGGAAGTAACAGCAGCCGAGGTAATCGTAATACCACGCTCTTTTTCCTGTTCCATCCAGTCTGTGGTGGATGCGCCATCGTGTGTTTCACCGAGCTTGTAGTTAATACCGGTGTAGAAGAGGATGCGCTCGGTGACAGTGGTTTTACCCGCGTCAATGTGCGCCATAATTCCGATGTTACGGACCTTCTTAAGGTCGGTAAGCACTTCGTGTGCCATGGATCTCTTTCCTGATTATGCCGAGCAAGATTTGCTCGACGGCGGTTTACCAGCGGTAGTGTGCAAACGCACGGTTTGCTTCGGCCATCTTGTGCATGTCCTCGCGACGCTTAACAGCAGCGCCGAGGCCATTAGCGGCGTCCATGATTTCGTTCTGCAAACGTTCGAGCATGGTGTGCTCACGGCGTGCGCGGGAGAAATCAACGAGCCAGCGAAGAGCTAAGGTGTTAGCGCGGCCAGGCTTGACCTCGACTGGAACCTGGTAGGTCGCACCGCCAACGCGGCGGGAACGTACCTCGAGCTGGGGACGAATGTTGTCTAGAGCGCGCTTGAGGACGGAAAGTGGCTCCTGGCCAGTCTTCTCGCCTACTGCTACGAGTGCGCCGTAAACGATGCGCTCTGCAGTGGACTTCTTACCATCAAGAAGGACGCGGTTAATAAGCTGGGTAACGACTGTAGAGCCGTGAACCGGATCGGCAATGAGTGGGCGCTTACGCGCTGGACCCTTACGTGGCATTACTTCTTCTCCTTCTTCGCACCGTACTTGGAACGGCCCTGGTTGCGACTCTTTACGCCCTGCGTATCTAGAGCACCACGAACGATGTGGTAACGCACACCAGGAAGGTCCTTAACACGACCACCGCGAACGAGCACGATTGAGTGCTCCTGGAGGTTGTGGCCTTCGCCTGGAATATAAGCGGTAACTTCGATGCCCGATGAGAGTCGGACACGAGCAACCTTACGAAGCGCTGAGTTTGGCTTCTTAGGGGTTGTGGTGTACACACGGGTGCACACGCCACGACGCTGCGGGCTAGCCTTCAGCGCCGGCGTGTTTGATGAACTCGCCTTGCTGGAGCGGCCCTTACGGACCAGCTGCTGAATAGTTGGCACTATTTCTCCTGTTGATATGTCAATAGTCGAACTGCCCGCCTGCTCGCCTTTTTCGAACCTGCGGTCGGAAAGACACCGTTCTTTCCTAACGTCCACGCGAATGCATATTCGAAATACCGGCCGTGTGGAGACGGGCTTTCATGAGAAAGCATACGGTTTTTCCGAATTGGCAACGACATACGCCTGGAACGGGCACCGTTCATAAGACTAACGAATTGGCACTGTGTCAGTCAAAGATTCGGAGCATATTACTTAGTGGCACTAGGCACACAGATGGTGAAATCTCGACATTTTCCCGCTACAATCAACCTAAAGCGTTAACAACCTCACACACCGAACGTAAGTGCCCCTGAATTAAGTCGCTGTTCGCGTTCAGTTCAGTAACACTGCTCAAACGATCCGCTAAGTCCGCCAGTGTCTGCAACGATTCATCCGCGCGATTTTTCGCTGCCCTCACCATCGAAACGATATCCACCACTTCTTCACCCTGTTCGCCTAAATCAGCTCCAGTTCCCCACATCCCCAAAAGCTGGCGCGGGATAGCCAAGGCTTGAACCACTTGGCTCATATAACCACCGACTTCGCCCATATACGAGATAGTGCGCTGAGCTTGAACATCTAATGTGTGGATATCATCTATCAGCGCTTCACCTAGCATTGTCAATGCCCGGATACGCTCGCGGTTATCTTCGTGACTCTCATCCAAAATTTCAGCTACGAACAAGCCATACATGTAGATGTGCAAGCGGCTCAAGGCGATCCGGAACTGAGTACGCGAAACATTCATCTGCAACTGAGCCAACCGCTCAGCCAACGAGCTCATATACCCACTAACAATCGGTTGCATCTGTGCCCACACGGTTAGTGGCATCGTCAACGACGCTAATTGTGGTCGCTGCGCGCCAAATTCGACGAACTTCTCGCCCGCTGAGCTCATATAGGTCATGTCAGAACCAGCTTGCACTAAAGTCTCCGATATTTTCTGTGCAATATCAGCAAGGAATTTCTGCTTGCTCATCCACGAATTCAACAATTCGCATACCTCGTTGGCACGCTCAAGAACACCGACGAGTTCTCCTTCACCAGAACGAACCGGGAACCCTGAGCTGAGTTGCTCTCGTAGATGGACCTCCGACACTAGCGCGTCATTTTGAAAGCCCTCATATGAATCGATGCCAGCATCCGCCAGCGTCTGAACTAAAACACCCACTCCCTGCTCAGCGACCAAGCGACGATTGGCGCCTTGGCTGAGTAACTCACGCTCTGCCTGACGCACTACTTCGTAGATACCTGCCACAGCACCATATCGAGCTTCGTCTAACGGTCGCGAGCGCACAGACAAATAACCACCGTCGTGCAACGGTGTGATGGTAGCAAAAACACGATACTCCGAACCGTCAGCAGCAAGATTTCGTACGTAGGCAGCAAACGGCTCCCCTGCCTGCAACGTATCCCACATAACTTTGAACGCTGCTGCCGGCATATCCGGATGACGGATAATATTGTGCGGAGCAGCATGGAGCTTCTCCCTCGGGTAGCGTGACATCCGCGTGAAGACGCTGTTAGACAGGTCAATAATTCCTTTTGCATCGGTCGTAGAAAAGAAAAGTTCATCTACCGGGACATCATGTATCGATCCAGTTGGTTCCACCATCGTTGCTATCCTTCATTATGAAATTAATGGCGGTGGTATCACAACCACCGCCATTAACATTAACAAACAGTCACAGATCCGTCTTAGAAATTAGATCCGTAGCCGTAGCCTGCAGCATCATAATCATCAAATGAGCCGTAACCATAGAAATCATCAAATGGTTCCATGCCACCGCCCATGAACGAATTCAACTGCTCATACTCAGCACGAGCCTCATTGGTTGGTTCAACCTTGAGCTGACGTAGCGTCTCAAGGCCAGTACCAGCCGGAATAAGCTTACCGAGAATGACGTTCTCCTTCAGACCCGCAAGCGGATCAGACTTAGAATTGAGCGCAGCTTCGGTCAGAACCTTCGTCGTCTCCTGGAAGGAAGCAGCCGACAACCATGAATCAGTTGCCAACGACGCCTTGGTGATGCCCATCAGTTCTGGACGACCAGAAGCTGGGCGACCACCCTCAGCCAAGACTGCACGGTTAGCACTTTCGAATACTGCCACGTCAACAAGCTCACCCGGAAGCAACCGAGTGCTACCAGAATCGAGAACCGTGACGCGTCGGAGCATCTGGCGCACGATAACTTCAATGTGCTTATCGTGGATTTCAACACCCTGCGAACGGTAAACGTGCTGAACTTCGGAGACCAAGTGCAACTGAGTGGTACGTCGGCCCGAGATACGCAGAACCTTCTTCGGGTCGATCAAACCTTCAACAAGCTGCTGCCCAACGGTAACATGCGAACCTTCTGGCACCAACAACTTTGCGCGCTTGCCGACGAGGTAAACCAAGTCTTCATCGCCGTCGTCGCGCTTGATGATCAAGCGGCGTGAACGTTCCATATCTTCGATCTCGAGCTTACCAGCGGCCTCAGCCAACGGCGCCTCACCCTTAGGTGTTCGAGCTTCAAAGAGTTCCTGAACACGAGGTAGACCCTGCGTGATATCTTCTGCAGAAGCAGCACCACCAGTGTGGAAGGTACGCATGGTTAGCTGAGTTCCAGGCTCGCCAATCGACTGTGCCGAAACAATACCAACAGCTTCGCCGATATCAACGAGCTTACCGGTTGCCAACGAACGTCCGTAACACATAGCACAGGTGCCAACACGTGAATCACAAGTGAGAACCGAACGTACCGAAATCTGCTTGATACCAGCATTGAGCAGCTGCTCAAGAGCAACGTCTCCAATATCAGTACCAGCTTCAACAACGACGTTGCCTTCAGTATCTGTGACATCCTTAGCCAAGGTTCGTGCGTAAACCGAGGTATCGATCTCGTCGTTCGGCAAGACCTTACCGGTCTCCCATTGCGCAACAGAGACTTCTTTCTCAGTGACTGACGTCGGAACACCGTCGATAACAACTTCGCGAAGTTCGTTGCCTTCTTTATCAACGGCGACGATGAACTTAGCTAAACCTCGTGAGGTGCCACAGTCGTGTTCACGGACGATCACATCTTGTGCCACGTCAACCAGACGTCGTGTCAGGTAACCAGACTCAGCGGTACGTAACGCGGTGTCGGCTAGGCCCTTACGTGCACCGTGGGTAGCGGTGAAGTATTCAAGGGCGGACAGGCCTTCACGGTAGTTCGAGGTAATCGGACGAGGAATAATTTCACCCTTTGGATCAGCCACGAGGCCACGCATACCAGCAACCTGGCGAATCTGCATCCAGTTACCACGAGCACCGGAGGTAACCATGATATTGACGTTGTTCCAGTCGTCGAAGTTCTTACGCATTTCTTCAGCAACCTCATCGGTTACTTCGGTCCATAGCGCAACCAAATCCTTACGGCGGTCTTCGTCTCGAATGTTACCTTCTTGGAAGTCCATCTCGATCTTAGCTGCACGCTTTTCAGCAGCTGCCAAGATATCCTTCTTGGTGTCCGGTGGGATAACGTCAGAAACCGCAATTGTCACACCGGAGCGTCCGCCCCAGTAGAAACCGGTTTCTTTCAATGCGTCAAGCGATGCACCAACGTCTACCTTCGGGTAACGCTCAGCGAGTTCATTAATAATCGAACCCAAAACCTTCTTGCCCACAACAGTGTTGATGAATGGGAAAGTGGTTGGCAATGCTTCGTTGAAGATTGCGCGTCCGAGTGTAGTTTCGAGGGTGATCGGATCGCGCTCTTCGAAGCCTGCTGGTGCTTGCCAGTCACGTGGTGGAACGATGTCATTAGCTGGGAAACGGATATTGATCTTCGCGTTGAGGTCAAGCTGACCCAAATCGAAGGCCATCTGCGCTTCAGCAACCGAGGAGAAGAAACGACCTTCGCCGTCTCCCCCATCGCGAACCACGGTGAGATGGTATAGACCAATAATCATGTCCTGTGCCGGAACAGTCACTGGGCGACCATCGGATGGCTTAAGAATGTTGTTGGCCGAAAGCATCAGGATACGAGCCTCTGCCTGAGCCTCAACCGATAGCGGTAGGTGGACCGCCATCTGATCACCGTCGAAGTCAGCGTTGAATGCCGAACATACGAGTGGGTGAAGACGGATAGCCTTACCTTCGATGAGCTGTGGTTCAAAGGCCTGAATACCTAGACGGTGCAAGGTAGGTGCGCGGTTAAGCAGCACGGGGTGCTCGCGGATGACTTCTTCAAGCACGTCGAAGACCTCGTCGCGCTGGCGTTCGATTAGCCGCTTAGCTGCCTTGATGTTCTTCGCCAATTCAAGATCGACGAGACGCTTTTGCACAAATGGCTTGAAGAGTTCAAGAGCCATCGTCTTTGGCAAACCACACTGGTGGAGCTTCAAGGTTGGGCCGACGACGATAACGGAACGACCTGAGTAGTCCACGCGCTTTCCGAGCAAGTTTTGACGGAAACGTCCCTGCTTGCCCTTGAGCATGTCCGAAATGGACTTCAACGGACGGTTGCCGGCTCCCTGAACTGGGCGACCACGGCGACCGTTGTCGAACAATGCGTCAACAGCTTCTTGGAGCATACGCTTTTCGTTATTAACCATGATCTCTGGCGCGTTGAGATCAATCATGCGCTGGAGACGGTTATTACGGTTGATAACGCGACGGTAGAGGTCATTAAGATCGGAGGTTGCGAAGCGGCCACCGTCGAGCTGAACCATTGGACGTAGATCCGGTGGAATCACAGGAAGTGCGTCAAGAACCATTGCTTCTGGTTTGGTACCAGAGTGCAAGAATGCATTAACGACCTTGATGCGCTTGAGTGCTCGAGTTTTGCGCTGTGCAGTGCCAGTTTCGATCTGCTCAATGAGTGCCTCATGCTCAGCTTCGAGATCGAAGGACTTCAAGCGGCGCTGGATAGCTTCTGCGCCACGGAATGCCTGGAAGTAGTCACCCCAACGCAGAGCCATCTCACGGTAGACTTCTTCGTCGCCTTCGAGGTCGCCAACCTTGAGCTTGGTGAATTTATCCCACACGTCTTCGAGGCGTGCGAGATCGTCATCGTATTCGCGACGAACTCGACGGGTTTCGCTTTCTGCGTTGCGCTTGATCTTAGCGCGAGCAGCAGCGTCTTGACCGTTCTTTTCAGCTTCTGCGAGAGCTTCTTCTTCGGCCTTGAGGCGCTTTTCGATTGCAGCGTCGCGTTCCTTTTCGAGGTTTGCGCGCTCGAGCTCGTATTCTGCAGTCAATGCAGGCATGTCATTGTGACGGCGATCAGTATCGACGTCGGTGACCATGTATGCCGCAAAGTAGATGACCTTTTCGAGGTCTTTCGGTGCGATATCGAGCAGGTAGCCAAGGCGTGATGGAACACCCTTGAAATACCAAATATGGGTAACTGGAGCTGCGAGCTCAATGTGGCCCATACGTTCGCGGCGAACCTTTGAACGGGTGACTTCTACGCCACAGCGTTCGCAGACAATACCCTTGTAACGTGGACGCTTGTATTTTCCACAAGCGCACTCCCAGTCGCGGGTTGGACCAAAGATCTGTTCACCGAACAGACCGTCTTTTTCTGGTTTGAGCGTACGGTAATTGATGGTTTCTGGCTTGGTAACAGTGCCATGACTCCACTTGCGCACATCGTCGGATGTGGCCAGCGAAATATGTAGCTGATCAAAAAGATTGACGTCGAGCAAGATTCCTACTTCCTCACTAATTTACGCCGATTATGGGGCATTTCGTGAGGTGAGTAGCAGGCGTTGAAGCTACTCACCTCACTGACGTTTGTTAGAGTTCCGAACCGGTTTGAAGATCTTCCAAACCGGTGGTGATACCGGCGCTTTGCGGAGCGCGGAAGGCATCGTCGTCGGAATCTTGGAGGTTGATCGGGTTACCGGCAGCATCCAAAGCTTCGACGTTCAAGCACAAGGAACGCATTTCTTGTACCAGAACCTTAAAGGACTCTGGGATGCCAGGTTCTGGAACGTTATCGCCCTTGACGATTGCTTCATAAACCTTGACACGGCCGACGGTGTCGTCAGACTTGATGGTCAACATTTCTTGGAGGGTGTGCGCTGCACCGTAGGCCTCGAGGGCCCACACTTCCATTTCTCCGAAACGCTGTCCACCGAACTGAGCCTTACCACCGAGTGGCTGCTGAGTAACCATGGAGTATGGTCCGGTTGAGCGGGCGTGGATCTTATCGTCAACCAGGTGGTGCAACTTGAGCATGTACATGTAACCCACAGAAACTGGTTCTGGGAATGGGTCACCGGTACGACCGTCGAAGAGTTGCGCTTTACCGGATGCCCCGATAAGTCGCTCGCCATCACGGTTGAGGTTGGTGTTATCGAGCAAACCACGAAGTTCGTTGGATTCAACACCGTCGAACACTGGGGTAGCTACTCGACCGTCGCGCTGTCCTACGACTGCGTTATCTGGAAGGCGAACTGCCCATTCTTCACCGGCTTCGCGGGCTGCGGTAGCATCCCATCCCTGGGAAGCTACCCAACCAAGGTGAAGTTCGAAGACCTGACCTAGGTTCATACGTGATGGCACGCCCAATGGGTTGAGGACGATATCGACTGGGGTTCCGTCAGCCATGAATGGCATGTCTTCCAATGGGAGAATACGGGAGATAACACCCTTGTTTCCGTGTCGTCCTGCCATCTTGTCACCAATGGTGATCTTGCGGCGCTGGGCGATGTGTACACGCACGGTCTGACGTACGTCAGCGGCTAGTTCGTCGTGGTTCTCAGAAGAGAATTCCTTAACGCCGATAACGATTCCGGACTCACCGTGTGGAACACGCAGGGAAGTGTCGCGAACTTCCTTGGCCTTTTCACCAAAGATGGCGCGCAGGAGACGCTCTTCGGAGGTTAGTTCGGTTTCACCCTTCGGGGTAATCTTGCCGACGAGAATATCACCAGCAGAGACTTCAGCACCGATGCGGATAATGCCGCGCTCATCGAGGTGAGCGAGCATATCTTCACCGACGTTTGGAATATCGCGGGTGATTTCTTCTGGTCCAAGCTTGGTGTCACGAGCATCGACTTCGTGCTCTTCAATGTGGATGGAGGTCAGCAAGTCTTCTGACTGGCAACGCTGGGAGACGATGATGGCGTCTTCGTAGTTGTAGCCGTTCCATGCCATGAAGGCAACGAGAAGGTTTTGACCGAGTGCGAGTTCGCCGCCGTCGGTTGCTGGACCGTCTGCAATGAGTGAGCCCTGTTCGACGCGGTCGCCTTCCGAAACGCGCACAATCTGGTTGGTGCAGTTTCCGGGATTGGAGCGCTCGAATTTCAGGAGCTTGTAGACGCGGTGGGTGCCGTCGTCTTCTTCGACATGGACGACGTCTGCCGATACTTCGGTGACGACGCCGCCTGCCTTAGCGACGATAACTTCGCCTGCGTCAACTGCGGCGCGAACTTCAATACCAGTTCCCACGTATGGGGCGACTGGGCGGATAAGAGGCACGGCCTGGCGCTGCATGTTCGCACCCATCAGTGCACGGTTAGCGTCGTCGTGCTCGAGGAATGGAATTGCCGCGGTACCGACGGAAACCATCTGGCGTGCGGAAACGTCCATGTAGCCCACTTCGTCTGCTGGAACGAGCGCCGGCTCGCCACCTGGGAGGCGTACGAGGACTTCTTCATCAACGAAATGACCGTTTTCATCGAGCGGTGCCGATGCCTGCGCAACATTGAAACGATCTTCATCTGCCGCATCGAGGTAATCGATTTGATCGGTGACTCGCCCGTCAACGACTTTACGGTATGGCGTTTCAATGAAACCGAATGCGTTCACGCGTCCGTAGGTAGCCAACGAACCGATGAGACCAATGTTTGGTCCTTCTGGGGTTTCGATTGGACACATACGGCCATAGTGCGATGGGTGGACATCTCGGACTTCCATCGATGCGCGATCACGGGATAGACCGCCTGGACCAAGCGCTGACAGACGACGCTTGTGGGTCAGGCCTGCCAATGGGTTGTTTTGGTCCATGAACTGCGACAGCTGGGAGGTTCCAAAGAATTCCTTGATTGCTGCGACAATTGGGCGAATGTTAATCAACGATGACGGCGTAATTGCTTCCGCTTCCTGAGTGGTCATGCGCTCACGAACCATACGATCCAAGCGGGCCAAACCGGTGCGAACCTGATTCTGAATCAGTTCGCCTACTGCACGGATACGACGGTTGCCGAAGTGGTCGATATCGTCGGTTTCGACTGGAACTTCTTTGCCACCCTCAACGGTTGCGATCGTTGATTCGTTCGCATGGAGAGCTAAGAGGTACCGCAGGGTTGCGGTGACGTCTTGGAGCTGGAGCTGACGCTGATCGGAATCAATCTCGGTACCGAGCTTCTTGTTTACCTTATACCGGCCAACCTTTGCCATATCGTAACGCTTCGGGTTGTGGTAGAAATTGTTGATCAGCGCACGACCAGCTTCAGCTGTGGGTGGCTCACCTGGGCGAAGTTTGCGGTAAAGATCTTGTAAAGCTTCTTCTTGAGTCTTAACCGAGTCCTTTTCCAAGGTGTCAAGGAGAATCGGGAAGTCCTTGAACTCTTCACGAATCTCAGCTTCAGACATACCCAGAGCCTTGAGGAAGACGGTGGCTGACTGCTTACGCTTACGATCGACGCGGACACCAACGGAGTCACGCTTATCGATTTCAAACTCCAACCATGCACCGCGTGATGGGATGATCTTCGTTGAGTAGATGTACTTATCCGAGGTCTTATCGGCCGCGCGCTCAAAGTAGACGCCTGGCGAGCGGACAAGCTGGGAGACGACAACACGCTCGGTACCATTGATGACGAAGGTTCCTTGTGGAGTCATCAACGGAAAATCGCCGATAAAGGTGGTTTGAGACTTAATTTCGCCGGTCTCGTAGTTTTGGAATTCTGCAGTAACATACAACGCAGCTGAGTAAGTGAGATCTTTCTCCTTACACTCTGCAATGGACGCTTTTTCCTCTTCGAGATGCGGATTCGACAGGACAAGCCCCATCGTTCCGGCAGTATTCTCGATCGGGGATACTTCATCAAAAATTTCTTCAAGGCCAGACTTCTCGCCTTCGGCAGCGCTTTCGCGCCATTCATCAGATCCGATGAGCCAGCCGTAACTGGAGGTCTGAAGACCGAGGAGGTCTGGAACTGATAGTGGTTCGTTGATCTTTGCAAACGAAACACGATCAGAAACTAATTTGCCGTTCACGACGGTGGGCGTAGGGGTGCTATGCACAGCCAAAGGTGATCCTTCCCTGGGTTCTGGTAAGGGATATGCATTGACTTCGCTTTCGACAACCATTCATTTTGCCGGATATGCCAGTAGAATGAACTATTTTCAAGGAAAAATGGTAGCCAAAAGACAAGCCATGCAAGTTTCTAATTTACCGTTCACACACAGGAAAGTCTACCCCTAACCACTGTGGTAGGGGTCACGACTCCTATAGACCTGCAGACAATCCTCGAATCACTGTACAGCCGTCGTGCTACGTACAGGCCCCTCGATTAACCTGAGGATTAAGAAAATATCTCAACGCGAAAACTCTCCCACACTTTCGGCTGCGATGCAAGTAGGGGCACGATTGGGCGAGCCTAACCCTCGATAATCTTTCACTATCGGAACACAGAGAGATCCCCCAAACAGTAATGTTTGGGGGATCGTCTCAACCGCTGGTGATTAACCAACAAGTTTTAGTTCGTGATTGCGGATTAAACCGCGAAAATCACTTAAGGGTGACGGTTGCGCCAGCGCCTTCGAGCTGCTCCTTAGCCTTCTCAGCGGTCTCCTTGTTGACACCTTCGAGAACTGGCTTTGGTGCACCATCAACGAGGTCCTTAGCTTCCTTCAGACCGAGGGAGGTAAGGGCGCGCACCTCCTTAATAACACCGATCTTCTTGTCGCCAGCAGATTCGAGAATGACGTCAAATTCGTCCTTCTCTTCTGCAACTTCAGCGGCACCACCAGCAGCAGGAGCTGCAGCAGCAACTGCAACTGGAGCAGCTGCTTCTACGTCAAATTCTTCTTCGAACTTCTTAACGAAGTCGTTGAGCTCAACAAGGGTGAGCTCCTTGAAAGCTTCGATGAGCTCTTCAGCGGTGAGCTTAGCCATGATTGGCCTACCTTCCTTTGCCTACGTGTGAGGCGGGTTTTATTGATTAAGTTATGCTACTACACTCAGGCAGTAGCTTCTTCTTGCTTCGCACGTAGTGCGTCGACGGTGCGTACCAGCTTGGTTGCTGGTGCGTTGAATACAAATGCAGCCTTCTGCATGGAAGCCTTGAGAGCTCCTGCGGCCTTGGCCAAAAGGACCTCGCGAGATTCGAGATCGGCGAGCTTCTGAACATCTTCAGCAGCCAGAAGAGTACCTTCGAGAACACCAGCCTTGACAATAAGTGCTGGGTTTTCTTTAGCAAAGTTCTTTACTGCTTTAGCTGCGGAAGCGATGTCACCGGTGACGAATGCCAGTGCAGTCGGGCCAGAGAGAGCTTCGTCGAGTCCTTCGACGCCAGCTTCCTTAGCCGCGATGCGAGCGAGGGTGTTCTTAGCAACCACGTATGTTGCTTCCTGACCCATTGCGCGACGAAGATTCTTCATCTGTGCAACAGTCAGTCCGCGATACTCAGTTACGAGAACGGCCGAAGAACCCGAGAATAGCTCCTTGAGCTCTGCGATCGCTGCAGACTTGTCGGTCCGTGCCATGGGACCTCCTTCCGATTGAATGCCGTGGTCGGAAGTTCTAGACGCGAAACTCGAGAAATAAAAAATCCTCATGCGCAGGCATGAGGAGAATAACAGTACACTGTTTTCAAATCGTACCTACGCGGGCTTCGCCGTGCGAACTTCGCCCTGAAAATTTCAGGCGACCTGCGGTCTTGGGCATTTAGTAGACTACTTCACCTGACCTCGTTTAGCAAGAGTTTAGTCGACGACGTGAGCCGTCCAACATTCTCACAAGCGCTTCAGCTCCCCTTCAATGCGATGAACGAGCATGTCCAAGGCAACCATATTGTGCCCACCTTCGGGAACGATGAGGTCTGCACGACGCTTGGAGGGCTCAACGTAGAGTTCATGCATCGGCTTCACGGTGTCGAGATACTGCGCTTCAACTGATTCCAAAGACCGGCCACGTTCCACAACATCTCGCTTGATCCGACGCAGGATACGGACATCAGCATCGGTATCAACAAAGATTTTTACGTCACACAGATCGCACAGTTGAGGTTCAGCGAATATCAAGATTCCCTCTATGATCAACACAGGCGCCGGCTCAATATGTTGCGTATGCTCAGCACGATTATGGTTCGCATAATCGTAGACTGGAGCTTCAATTGCCTGGCCCTTGAGCAGCTGATGAATATGCTGGACTAACAACGCATTGTCGAACGATTGTGGATGGTCATAATTGAGCTTCGAGCGCTCCTCATAACTTAAGTCATCGTGCGCCTTGTAGTACGAGTCGTGAAAAATCACTGAGGCGTTTGGCGCAAAACGCGATTCAATTGCGCGCGTAAGTGTGGTTTTACCACTACCAGTACCGCCCGCTATCCCAATAACTAAAGATTTCTGCACCGTAAAAACCCCTTCATGGCTCTGCCGTTGTCTTGTTGACGATTGTACCGCGATGGATGCGAATTCATTGCGTCTGACTCAAGGTAAAGTGAAAATCGCGCTTGTACGTTACGAATACGAGATCGACTGGAAGCAAACCAGCGGTCGCGGTTGCTACTCTTGATCAGCTCAAGACAGTCCCCAGACAACCCAAACCCACATCCTCGCCAGCGATACGCGCGCGAGAACACATTGCCGACATATAGAACTGACGGGTGTGAGACTAGCACACTAGTCTCACACCCGTCAGTTGAACGTCTAACGCTCTATACTATCAACTCAGATGGAGTTCAGGCCTCTTTAGAAGAAGACTTGGTTGCATCAATGCGAATACCAGGACCCATGGTGGTCGAGATGGTTGCCTTGAGCAGGTAACGACCCTTGGACGAAGCTGGCTTCAAACGCATGATCTCCTCGTGTGCAGCGTTAAAGTTCTCAACGAGCTGCTCTTTCGAGAAGGAAGTATTACCAATGATGAACGCAAGGTTGCCGTGCTTATCAACACGGAACTCGATACGGCCACCCTTGATATCGTTGACAGCCTTGGCAGTATCCATTGTGACTGTGCCAGTCTTTGGGTTTGGCATCAAACCACGCGGACCAAGTACGCGTCCCAAGCGACCAACCTTGCCCATGAGGTCTGGGGTTGCAACAGCTGCATCGAAGTCAGTCCAGCCACCTGCGACCTTTTCGATGAGCTCATCGCCGCCGACTTCGTCAGCGCCAGCTTCAAGAGCTGCCTGAGCCTTGTCACCAACGGCGAAGACGATAACGCGAGCCGTCTTACCAGTGCCGTGTGGAAGGTTAACGGTGCCACGAACCATCTGATCTGCCTTACGCGGATCAACACCGAGGCGGTACATGACCTCAACGGTTGATGGGAACTTCGTGACGGAAGTTTTCTGTGCTAGCTCAATAGCCTCGTCTGGTGTGTAAATTTCACCAGCTTGGATGAGCTCAGCAGCCTTACGGTAATTCTTTGAGCGCTTTGCCATTCTGCTTTTCTCCTTGTCAGCAGTTGTGGGGAACGAGCCCGCTCGGACTCTACCACGATGCCATGGTGGCATCATTTACTCGGGATGAGCGGTTGAGATTCTCAGATCTCGTCGGTAGTAACGCCCATCGAACGAGCGGTGCCAGCAATAATGCGTGCAGCGTTGTCGATATCGTTGGCGTTGAGGTCTGGTTCCTTCGTCTTTGCGATCTCCCGGAGCTGATCTGCAGTGAGGTGGCCAACCTTGTTGGCCTGTGGAACGCCAGAACCCTTCTTAATGCCAGCAGCCTTCTTAATAAGCTCAGCAGCTGGTGGGGTCTTGGTGATAAAGGTGAACGAACGATCTTCGTAAACCGTAATTTCAACTGGAATGATGTTTCCACGCATGGATTCAGTCGCAGCATTGTATGCCTTGGTGAATTCCACAATGTTAACGCCGTGCTGACCCAGTGCTGGGCCTACTGGCGGAGCCGGTGTGGCCATTCCAGCTTGAATCTGGAGCTTGATCAGACCGGCAACCTTCTTCTTCGGTGGCATTTTGATCCTTCTTTTCTTATCTGTGACCGCCGCCTGGCAATGACGACGGGTGCCTTCGTTGAATCAAGAGATACGCATTGTGATGTGGAGATTAGCCTACACAACGCTGATTAGTGAATAATCAGTCCATCTTCTTAACTTGTCCGAAGGACAAATCGACCGGGGTTTCCTGGCCGACAAGTGTCATGAGAACAGTCAATCGCTGATTAACAGCATCAACCTGAGAAATTGTAGCTGGCATTCCAACCCATGGCTCGGTGGTGAGCGTCACTGTCTCTCCAACAGAGTACTCAACCTCGAGCGTCAAACCAACTGAACCTACCTGTGCGCCTGCGGTTTGGGCGGCTACAGCGGCTTCCTTTTCAATAACTGGAGTGAGCATTTGCACAACTTCATCGGGCATCAATGCAACTGGGTTACGTCCGTTTCCAACGAAACCAGTAACTCCATTCGTGTCCTGCACTACTCGCCATGATTCATCAGTCATCTTCATGCGAATAAGCGCATATCCTGGGATACGCACACGAGAGACGAGCTTGCGCTGCCCCTTCTTAACTTCGAAGACCTCTTCCATTGGAACTTCAATCTGGAAAATGTAATCTTCCATGTCCAAGGAGCGCATACGGGTTTCAAGATCGTGCTTGACGCGCTTTTCGTAGCCAGCATAGGTATGCAGGACGTACCAGCGACCTGGCAAGCCCTTCAACTGCTCACGAACTTTCTCTTCAGTCAGTGTACGTTCTTCATCAACTTCTGAAGGAGTTTCGGGAACTGGTGCCGGCTCTTGTACTGGTTCAGTTTCCTCTGCGACATCCTCGACTATCTGCTCAGCATTAACAACTTCAGTCTTTTCTTCTTCTACAGGCATAGCAAAACCCGACGCCTGCTCTGGAGCAGCATCGGAGAATACTGGGTTAGCTTGTGTGTTGTCGAGCTTTTCCTCAGACATGTTTCCTGCTTTCAATTGACCTGTAGATCAGCGCTAGCCGAAGATAACAAGGACGAGCTGGGCAAATACCAGATCGATAATACCCACAAAAATCATCACTACGGTGACAAAGAAAACCACCGTAAGGAATAGCTTCCACAGTTCAGAGCGAGTTGGGCGCTGAACTTTCTTTAGCTCAACGAAAACTTCGTGGAAAAACTGAATAATGCGAGCAAAGAAGCCTTGCGATTCAGTTTTCGCTGGCTTGTTGCCGTGACTAGACGCGGAAGCCTGGCTCATTTGTTATCCTCTCGATAATGTGGAAAACGGCCCTTGTGGGCCGCCTTCTAGCAGGGCAGGAGGGACTCGAACCCACAACCGCCGGTTTTGGAGACCGGTGCGCTACCAATTGCGCCACTACCCTATAAGGGAAAGCTCTTCACTTCGAAGCCTGAGCAGGCTAGCGCGAAGATGCGTTCCACAACTCCCCCTACTTTACTTCCTATTCGCCATATATACAATCAGATAGATGTAATTCGTACCACAGTCACGTCTCATCTTTCGGACCTGATCCTCGAGTTATGTGACAGTGTGCGTCTTTCGTGCCAGTATTGGACTATGACACAAACTTCACCTCGCTCCCGCGTTTCTCAGCGCCTTGGGGCATTACAACCATCAGCCACCCTCGCCGTCGACGCCAAGGCCAAAGCCCTCAAAGCCGCCGGCAAACCAGTCATCGGATTCGGTGCCGGCGAACCGAACTTCCCTACCCCGCAACACGTCGTCGACGCCGCTGTCGCCGCCGCTCAAGATCCGAAGAACCACAAGTACACCCAAGCCTCCGGTTTGCCCGAACTACGAGAAGCAATCGCAGTGCGCGCCCGCGAAGATGCCGGAATTACCATTGATCCAGCCAACATCATCGTCACCAACGGGGGCAAGCAGGCAGTCTTCCAAGCTTTCGCATCCCTGGTTTCCGACGGCGACGAGGTCATTTTGCCGGCTCCATACTGGACCACCTACCCCGAAGCTATCCGACTGTGTGGCGGCACCGTCGTCGAAGTATTTGCCGGTCCAGACCAAGACTACAAAGTCACCACTGCACAACTCGATGCCGCACTAACGGACAAAACAAAAGTCCTTCTCATGTGCTCCCCATCCAACCCCACCGGTTCAGTCTACACTCCAGCCGAACTTCGCGAAATCGGCCAATGGGCGCTCGATAACGGAATCTGGATCATCACCGATGAGATCTACGAAAAGCTCGTCTATGAAGGTGAGATGTCCTACCTACTAAAGGTCGTGCCAGAGCTCGCCGACCAGACCATCGTCGTCAACGGCGTTGCCAAGTCCTATGCCATGACTGGATGGCGCGTGGGTTGGATGTATGGCCCCTCCGACGTCATCAAGAAAGCAGCCAACTTCCAATCCCATGTTACGTCCAACGTCTCAAACGTCTCCCAGCGTGCCGCCATCGCCGCACTCACCGGCGATCAAAGCATACTCGCTCCAATGAAAGAAGCTTTTGATCGACGTCGGCAGACGCTGGTTGCCATGCTTCGCGAGATTGATGGCTTTGTTGTCCCCCAGCCTACCGGTGCATTCTACGTCTTCCCCAACATCGAAGCGCTACTCGGTAAAGAAATCCGCGGCAAAGTCGCACAGACTTCGGCTGAACTTGCCGAACTTATTTTAGAAGAAGCCGAAGTAGCCGTCGTTCCCGGCGAAGCCTTCGGAGCGCCCGGTTACCTACGCTTCTCCTATGCGCTTGCCGACGACGACCTCGTTGCCGGTGCCCGTAGACTGCAAGAACTATTTGCGTAACGAGATAAGCACCTAACCGAAGATAGTTGCCGGGGGAGAACACATGCTCTCCCCCGGCAACGTGTATATGGAATAGCTACTAGTAGCCTGGATAGACCAGGGCACTAAGTAATCGGAAAAGAATCACACCAGCCAAAATCAGTCCGGCGATCAGCGTAACTATTCCAAGGTACAGACCACCAGCAGATGGCAACGACTCTGGGTTAGCTTGGCGCTCCTTGCGCGAAACAATAATCGCACTGAGCGGCAAAATTACTGTGAAAAACAGCGGAACACTGAGCAAAGCTAAGATAAAGCCGAAATACAATTGTTGCGACTGGCGCATCGGAATCTTAGAAGATGTTATGACATTGTTCTCCACGGAACGCTCCTCCTACGAATAACCGTGCGCACTGTTTGCCACGCGAGACATGAAATGGTTGATTGATTTCGCATTTCATACTCCAGCGCCATGCGCAATTATACTGTGTCGGTCCTACCCACGTTTTCATAATGTTTCCATGAATATCTCGGTTCTGGAAATCGATGCGGTAGTGACATATATTGGCCGAAGCAAGGAGAAGATACTGAGCAACCTCGCTTCTGATATACGTTGATCCTCCTTGAATATCATGTGCCAAGGTCCCGGCTGGAATTTTCAGCGACAATCCCTTAAAACCAAAATCAAAGCCACCAATAACCTCATGTCCCCACGCTGACCTAAAACTCGGCCGAGTTTCTTGATCATGTGCGCGAACATAATCCCATCGCGTCAATCTTGGCAGATGGCTATCTTTACCCTAACCATTTTTCAGCAACTTCCAGCCGAGAAAGCGCCTCAACCTGCCAATTCTTCTTTTTTGACCGCCGTGCGCCGGCAACTAACGACAACACAACTCCTGCTGCGCATGCCCCTAAAGCTTGCGGATCAACCCAACGTGCTACTCGCGCGGTCCAATCGGTTAACAATTGGTCAACATGTGGATAGGTTTTCGGCGCCAACCCAGGCAGTACTGACATATGCCCAAGCAAACACGCCCAGTCATGTACTCGGTAGCCCGGCCCTAAATTGTCAACATCGAGCACTCCAGAAACCCGGCCTGAGGCCTGGTCGATAAAAATATTTGCCTCGTAAAAATCACCATGCGTTGGCACAAGAGGCCCCATATCGGCATTGGCCAAGCGCTGACGAATCCGCTGGGCCACTGCCCGCGAGCGCGCCGCCTGTTCCGGAAGCGCAACTCCTGCTGCGTGGGCATAATGCTCGCAACGGTCTGCCCACGCCGGGCGCGCAGGCAAACCGATCGCCACCATTGGAAGACTATCTAAGGTATCGGCCAGCGAATCGAGAACTCCCCGCATTCGCTCGATATTGTTTGGATGCACGCTGGCATAGACCTTATTCAACGGCATACCCGACACCGCAGTCGTCACAACTAGCCCGGCGTCGTCGACTCGACTCACGCGCGGAGCTGGTACACCACTGCGTTCTAACATGCGCAATCGCGAAACTACCCCAGGTACCTGTCCGGGTTCCATAACTTTGCCGAAAAAAGTTGCCTCACTATCGAGGGGCAGGATTTTTACTACTGCTCGGCGAGTAGGTCGATATGTTAAAAGTTCAATATCGGTTTCTTCTCCCAGCCACTGCTCGAAGAGCCCCTGGTCGCAGGCTTTTTCTAGCGCCGGAAGTTGCGGATCGTGCGGGTGCTCCCACACATGTATCCGCACATCGCGCCACGATACAGTCCTCCCCTCGCACGCCAACAGGCGTTCTTCATTGATTCGCGCTGATGTGGCAACTACATAGGTGTGGTAGCGAGTCCGCGCCCCATTTCCGGTCTCGTGATCGAGTACTACACTGTACCCAACCGAAATCCCCGCTCCCGGGCGGTGATGGACGGTATGCACATTCCACGAACGCACAATGCCACGGTGAGCTAAGGCAACCGAGAGCATCTGAGCTGCGTCACCTCCGGCGAGTAGCCCAAGCACGGTACGCTCACGCTCGGATACACTCCTTGATGGCGCGGAAGAACTGAGCTGGCTGAACACGTAACCATTTATAGAGAACTTTGTGCCAGCCGGCAACTTCATAGCTAAGCGCACAGTCTCACACTCTAGAACATTGAAAGGTAGGCGCGGCGCTGGCAGACTTGGTTTATGCGAGACCTCAACGCCTTACCTAAAGCTCATCTTCATCTTCACTTCACCGGCTCAATGCGTGTATCGACGCTGTCTGAGATGGCTCAAGAACAAGGTCTTCGTCTTCCCGAAAATCTCACAGATAACGTTTCGTTGCATGTACCTGCCGATCAACGCGGCTGGTTTCGATTTCAACGTGCCTATGATGCGGCACGTAAAGTTGTGCGCGGTGAAGAAGCAATGCGTCGCATTGTTCGCGATGCGGCCGAAGATGATAAACGTGAAGGTTCGCGGCGGCTCGAAATCCAGATCGATCCGACGTCATATGCGCCGTTCGTGGGAGGTATTACTCCCGCATTAGAGATCGTTCTTGATGAGGCTGCTAGCGCTTCGCGTGAGATAGGGATTGAGGTTGGCGTGATTGTGGCAGCTTCACGCATTCGTCATCCGCTTGAGGCTCGTACGTTAGCTCGGCTGGCGGCAAAGCATGCCGGTGATGAACCAGGTAGCGTAGTCGGATTTGGGTTGAGTAACGACGAACGACGCGGTACGACCTCCGAATGGTCTGCGGCATTTAATATTGCGCGACGTGCCGGTATCGCAGCTGTTCCCCACGGCGGCGAATTGCTCGGTCCGGATCATTTGCGTGAGGTTGTGGCGCATTTGCGTCCAGTGCGCTTGGGGCATGGCGTACGCGCTGCGGAAGATCCTGATTTGTTAGCCCGAATTGTCGATGCCGGCATTGCCTTCGAGGTATGCCCAGCGTCAAATGTTTCGTTGGGCGTTTATGGGCAAAAAGACGACGTTCCGTTACGCACTCTGCTCGACGCCGGTGCTCAAGTTGCGCTAGGCGCTGACGACCCGCTGTTGTTCTTGTCTCGGTTGACTGAACAGTATGAGATTGCGCGCGAGCTCGGTTTCGACGATTACGAGATCGCGATGCTTGCGCATTCTTCGATTAGTGCCTCGCTTGCTAGTACACAGTCGAAGAGTAAGTGGCACGACGAGATCGATGCTTGGTTAGCGACACCAGATACGGACGATCATGCGGCTTAAACCTGATCGTTTTAATTACCTCATTAACGATGATCCTTATGTTGAGCCCCAACGCTCACTCGTTAAAATTGGCTCGGCCTTCGCCCGCGTGTATCGCCTCTCCCGCCACGATCAGCATGTTGCTGGACCAAGTGCCCAACGTCTCGACCGATACACCCGAGATCACAGCCCGTTAACATTCTTACTGGTCCACGGTATCGGTCTATCGGCAACCTACATGTTGCCGCTGGCTGAACGCTTATCCCGCTACGGGCAGGTTTTCCTTGTTGACTTACCTGGCTTTGGCGATCTTCCGGCACCTGAAAAAGCTTTAACTATCGGAGATTTTGCCGAGATTTTATCTGAAGTTCTTGACATTAACGGTATCGATCATCCTATTCTCGTTGGTCACTCCATGGGAGCTCAGATCGTCGTCGAAATGTTAGCGTCGCACCCACAAAACTTCCAGCGTGCAGCGCTGATTGGGCCACCGGTTTTTAATCAGGAACGTAGCCCTGGCTGGGTGATTGCCAGATATTCGCAATCGTCGATCTGGGAACGGCCTTCACTCATCCATATCGCATTGTGGTCATATGTCCGAGCAGCTACTGTATGGATGGCGCGGATCATGCCACGGGTATTGTCCTACCCTATCGAAGAGCGCATCAGCCAGGCGCATCCGGATGCCCACATTGTTTTTATTCGGGGTGAACATGATTACTTGGCACCTGTCCAATGGCTCGAATTCTTGGCACATAAGGTTGGCCGTAGCAAAATTGTGACGATCCCTGGCGCAGCACACTCCACGCTATACAACGATGATCGTGAGGTTTCGCGCCATATCATCTCTCTCATTCCCGGGACTGAGTCATGAAAATAGGTGACCGGGCCACGGACTATTTCTGGTTCTTGCGCACTTTACTCAACCGTCAGCCAGCGTTGGAAAACTCAAATGAAGGAGCGGCGATCGTCGTCGTTCCTGGAATTTATGAGGGACCTACACAACTAGATCCGTTGGCCCGTTCCCTCCATCGAGCTGGTTATCGGATTGAACGTATTCCAGAGTTGGCATTTTTGACTCGTCCAACATCCGAACTGGCAGACATAGTGACCAATAAAGTTGCTTCGATTGCTGGTCCAGTTGTTTTACTGGCTCATTCCAAAGGCGGGCTTGTTGGGGGCGCAGCCATGGCTTCTCAGCCGTCGCTACCGCATTTGGCTGGCATGATTGCGATCGCAACTCCGTGGCAAGGTTCCTCTTTGGCCCAGTTTTTCCCGCCGCGCACACCGGTGCGCCGATTGGCCCCGCGTGGGTTAGATCTTGGGTCAACGCAGTTGCTGGGCACGCACGCTCACCGGATCTATTCACTGATCCCGCGTTGGGATCCGCATGTGCCTAATGGTTCATATCTCGACGGCGGCCACAATATTCGGTTGTCCACTGCCGGTCATTTCTACCCATTGGGTACCGCCGAAACACAGCGTTACGTCCACGAATGTGTTCGCCGGTTACTTCGCAAGCACGCCGAGGACTCAACTACCGCGGCCTGATCTGCTTTCAGAGCGCGTTAGTCGAAACTCAGACCGACGAAAACAGGTTCCGGCACTAGTTCTACCCCGAAGGCTTCTCGGACGCCGTCACGCACCACTCGCGCAAGGTTGAGAATGTCAGTTGCACTAGCGTCACCCCGGTTGGTTAAGGCCAGAGAGTGATCGGTGGATAGCGAGGCTGAGTCGGAGATTTTAAAACCTTTATCGAACCCGGCATGCGAGATGAGCCACGCTGCTGAAGATTTCACGAGTCCGGGAACCGGAGTGGCCGCTCCTCCGATCTGGTTGATTGTTGTGTGGTCAGTAACCGGAAATTGCGGAGCTTGCGGGGGCAACTGGGCTGCCTGCTGCGGGGTAAGAATCGGGTTGGTGAAGAATGAACCGGCCGAGTAGGTGTTGCGGTTTTTATCATCTAGCACCATCGATTTAGATCGACGTAACTCAAGAACGGCTTGGCGTACCGCGGTTGCCGGAGCACGTTGGCCGAGTTCGACGCCGAGGGTTTGGGCAAGCTGCCCGTATTTGACTGGCGCTCCGAGCGTTGCCCGGCGCATATGGAAGTTCACGCTGAGTACGATCCACCGCGGGCTGGGCCCCCACGGACCGTTGACCATGGATTCTTTGAGTACTGAGTGCCGGTAGCCGAAATCAAGATCTGCCAGGAAAAGGGTGGTGATACGCTTTTCTTGACGATCGTAGACGCGCAAGGATGCGATTGTTTCCGCAACTTCTTGACCATAGGCCCCGATGTTTTGCACCGGCGCTGCACCCGCAGAGCCTGGAATACCGGAGAGGGCTTCGAGCCCCATCCATTCGTTTTCGATAGCGTAAACGACGACGTCGTCCCATCCAGTGCCGGCCGTAACGCTCATTTGGCCCCCACCGCAGCCATCGTCCAATGTGGTGCGGATATCATTACGCATATCGCGGATAACGACACCGGGGAAGGGTTCGTCGCCAGCGAGAATATTTGAGCCACCACCCACCATAAGTACTGGAAGCTTGCGTTCATCGGCATCGCGTACCACGTCGACGATCTCGGCTTCTGTTTGCGCCTGGACGAGGGTTCCGATTGCGCCGCCAACTCCTAGTGTGGTGAGCTCAGCTAAGCTGGTGGCACCTTGTTGGGCTCGGGAAGATGGTACTGCTGGCGCAACAGCGTCGTGCCCGATCATGCCTTCACCTAGTGAACAGCTCATGCGTTTCCTGCTTTCGGAGTGGACTAACGAAAATCTTTAACTGATTATAGTCGCAGTGGCATTGAGACAACAAAAAGCCCTTCCTAGTGGAAGGGCTTTTTCGTAAGAAACTTATCGAGTCTCGCGGTGAGTCTGGGACTGGTTGCACCTTGGGCAGTACTTCTTCAGTTCCAGGCGATCCGGCGTGTTACGACGGTTCTTCTTCGTAATGTAGTTACGCTCCTTGCAAACCTCGCAAGCGAGGGTGATCTTGGGGCGAACGTCTGCAGACTTGCTAGCCACTGTTGTTACCTCACGTTCGGCTTGTTGAGAAGCGGGTGCTTCAATTTCGTTTGTAGCGGGGGCGGGGTTTGAACCCGCGACCTCACGATTATGAGTCGTGCGCTCTGACCAACTGAGCTACCCCGCCTCAAATCCATTTCGTGTGAAATGAATGGAGCCCCGAAAGGGAATCGAACCCTTGACCTTCTCCTTACCATGGAGACGCTCTGCCGACTGAGCTATCGGGGCAACGTTGGAAAGCTTACCAAGTCATATGATAAAAAACCAACTATTATTTGAGAATTTCCGGTGATACATATCACGAGATTTTCTCCCTAGTTGTGTGCACAACTAGTTCGTGGCAGGTGAGGGATTTGAACCCCCGAAGGTTACCCGTCTGATTTACAGTCAGATGCATTTGGCCGCTCTGCAAACCTGCCGTGCTCGGATTTTTTAACAACCCGTGCGGATAAAGAGATTACCAGCTCCACCCCATACCGTGTCAAACTATAATGGTAGAAAAACAGTGCTACGCACGTCACATTTTACAAAAAACTACTAGGAAGCAGGGAAAAATGGCCGATTCATCATTCGACGTCGTCTCCGATTACGACTACCAAGAGGTTGATAACGCAGTAAATCAGACCGCAAAGGAGATCGGGCAGCGCTACGATTTTAAAAACGTTGGTGCCTCCATCGAGCTCAGCGGAGAATCAATCACCATGGTCGCTAACACCCCTGAGCGCGTGCTCGCCATCTGGGATGTGCTCCAATCGAAGCTTATCCGGCGTGGCCTCTCCCTCAAGCAGGTCGATGTCGGCGACGGCGAACCAAAAGCCTCCGGAAAAGAGTATCGACTAGGCGGTTCCCTGAAGAAGGGTATTGATCAGCCCAACGCCAAGAAGATCACCAAACTCATTCGTGACGAAGGGCCGAAATCAGTTAAGGCGCAGATCCAGGGCGATGAAGTTCGCGTCTCATCCAAGTCGCGAGACGATCTACAAGCAACTATCGCATTGCTGAAGAACGCCTCGTTCGACGTCGCCCTCCAGTTCGTCAACTTCCGTTAATTAGCTGGGAGTGCACGGCGAATGTGTCAAGCGCTCTGTGCAGATGCGTCCGTCAGGTGCGCAACCAGGTCACGCTCGTACTAAAAAGCAGTTGTGGGCGGGTACCAGCTTTTCTAGCCAGTGCCCGCCCACAACTATCGCTTACCTCATGACACAGCGCTCATCGCGCCTGTCACAAGTTTGTTCAGTAGAGCTTGCCGTCGTGCTCTTCCCCACGCGAAACCGCGGTCATCGTTTCACGCTCAACAACCTTAATCCGCTCACGTCCTGCCTGCGCTCCAAGCTCCTTTTCAAAGTTTTCCAGAAGGTGCCACCCTTCCCAATCGGTGTAGCGTACACCGCGCTCATCGAGCACAGCACGCGAAGCGTCCCAGCCTACGTTCTCAGTTGAGGCATGGAGCTTTCCGGCCTTGTAATCGTCAACGAGATTACCGATCGTTTCTTGCGCATCTGACTTCGTTGAACCAATTAATCCAACCGGTCCACGCTTGATCCAACCAGTGGCATACATGCCAGGCACAACTTCCCCGTTATTGTCCATAACGCGTCCACCTTCGTTTGGCACGATGTAGCGGCGCTCATCGAACGGAACTCCTGGAATTGGTGAGGATGCGTAGCCAATCGCACGGTAGACAGCCTGGACTGGGTAGTCGATGAACTCCCCTGTGCCCTTTACTGTCTCATCGCCTTGGAGCTCCATACGCTCCATCCGAATACCCTCAACATGCTCATCACCAAGAACCTCAACTGGAGCCTGCAGCATGTGGATATGGATCCGGCGTGAAGCCGTGAGATCTTCAGCGTCCTGGAATGCATAGTTAGTCAACTGATCGACCACTTGGCGAGCCATCTTGGACTCATCCATCGCCTTTTCCGAACCGGCATCGTAATCGAAATCGTCTGGGTATACCACGATATCGACGTCGGGAACATGGCCAAGTTCGCGCAATTCCATTGGCGTGAACTTCACCTGAGCTGGGCCGCGACGGCCGAAAACGTGAACGTCGGTGATCGGCGACTGACGCAAGCCAGCCTCAACGTTTTCTGGGATTTCGGTCCCCATCAGATCGTCTGGATGCTTAGCGAGAATTCGTGCGACGTCGAGCGCGACGTTACCCACACCAAGAACCGCGACTTCCTTAGCTTCCAACGGCCACGTACGTGGCACATCTGGATGCCCGTCATACCAGTATACGAAATCTGCTGCACCATAGACTTCCGGCAGATCCGAACCAGGGATATCAAACGGGCGGTCTCGATCCGCACCAGTCGCCAGCAAAACAGCGTCATAGTGCTCGTGCAGTTCTTCGAAAGTGATATCCTTACCCACTTCAACGTTACCGACAAGGCGGATATCCCCACGCTGTAGCACGTTGTACAATGCGGTGATAATTGCTTTAATTCGTGGGTGGTCTGGCGCTACGCCATAACGAACGAGCCCGTAAGGCGCTGGTAACTTTTCATATAAATCGATCTGCACATCGACGTCTGACTTAGACAGAATATCGGATGCGTAGATACCTGCAGGGCCGGCGCCAATAACCGCTACCTGGAGTGGACGTTGAGTCACAATTACCTCTTTCAACCGTTTGATGACGGTCTGTGATGATGTTCGAAGTTAAACCATGGTCAATACTATCGAAAGAGAGTGACGGGTTAAATACTGGGTGACCATATCGACAAATTTCGCTTACTCACTAGCCAGACGCGCCGTCACTGGGAAGTTTCGTGCCCCAATGCGATGGGAGCAGGATAGACTACAGATACACAATGTCGTCGTGAAAGGTCGAGATATGTCTTTTTGGAAAAAGAACAACCCTGATTCTACATCGCCTAACAATGACAAACCGCGCTCAAGAACACAACTAGCGATAACAGCATCTCGAACTCTTACTCGTCTTGGCTTAGGCACATTTATGACAATTGCGGGCACATCTCATCTGACTTTTGCTCGCGATGAATTCCAAGCCCAAGTCCCCAACTGGGTACCTCTCGATACTGATTTCGTCGTTATTTCCTCTGGCGTCGCAGAAATTGGTTTAGGCTTATCTACGCTTCTTTTACCCAAGCAACGCTTGTGGACCGGCACTGCCTTAGCCCTGTTCTACGTCGCAATTTTCCCGGGCAATATCAGTCAGTATGTCAACGCGGTGGACGCCTTTGGGCTCGATACTGACGCCAAGCGTTTCGGACGACTCTTTTTCCAGCCGGTCCTCATCGGCTTGTCCCTGTGGAGTGCTGGGTTGCCTCGGATCGGACACAAGAAGAACTGAACGTCAATAAATCTTCAATCCAGTCGTGAGGAAAGTTGCCAGTGTTGATGGTGGGCGTGGCACAATGCCACGCCCACCATCAATGTCTCATTTCAAGCTCACTGATCACTTAATATAATACTGCTTCGGGGTGATCAGCTTACCTGACGCTTAGGCTGGATCTCCAGGACCAAATCCACCTGTGGTCGCATCTAGTCGGATAACACCGTACGTCCATCCCCGACGACGGTACGCCGCGCATGGTTGGGAAGTTTCTTCATCAATAAACAAATAGAACGGATGTCCTACCAATTCCATTTCATCGATGGCTTGCTCGACAGACATTGGCTTCGCTTCATAGAGCTTTTCACGCACAACGACTGGCGAGTCTCCGACCTGGACTTCTACTGCTTCACCAACTGCGGTTGGTCGAGTAGGTACCTCATTGGGATCTTTACTTTCTGCATGCGCAGTTTTGACTTCAGCAAGTAATTCGTCGACATTAAGTTCTGCTGGACCATTTTTAACCGCGTGGTGCTTACGATCCTTCATCTTTTCGCTCTTGCGACGTAACCGCTCAAAAAGCTTTTGGGCAGCCATATCAACCGAGCCGTAGCGGTCAGAGCTCGCAGCTTCTGCGCGTACAACTGGCCCTTTATCCCGGACTGTGATTTCAATCCGCTCAGAAACTTCTGCTTGAGCAGGATTTGGCTCGTGCGTTACTTCAACTTCAACACGCTGCGCTCGCGGGGCAAACTGTTCAATTTTCGCCAGTTTCTCTTCGACGAACTCCCGAAAGCTTTCAGTAACTTCGGCATTACGGCCTTTAACTACGAATTCCACAATGACCTCCTCGGGTCGTGAGGGTAGCAACTTCCTCGATGCTACTTTGAAGGTTTAAAACTCGCATTTAGCGAGAAAGAAACACCATCACCTTCTTTCAACCAGCACGTACCAAACTTTTTATCAGTACTCATCAACTGATACCTCTATCATAGTGCCTCAGATCACAAAGTGCGACGTGTGGCAGGCACTCGAGAGTTAATTCAGCCAACAGCAGACTCAGCAACCGGTAAAAACCGCGCCACACGCATATACACTCACGTCCGAGTTGTCACCGCTAGGACGATGGCACCTACCACTCGCCCACCAACTGATTCCACAGCTCGTTTAGCACCCAACATAGTTGCACCAGTTGTCAGTACATCATCAACCAACACGATATCTCGGCCGCGAAAATCGACAACAGCGCGCTGCCCTCGGCTTTTGTGGCTTCGGCCAGCCACAGTGTTCGACATTTCGTTTCTGTGCACTGCACGCAAGCCATCTATCATCGGCACTGCCCACACGTCAGCCACAGCCTGCGCCAAAATCGACGTCGTACGAAATCCATCCCGCCGTCGTGAGCGACCCGACGCGACTGGAACGACTGTCACCTGCCCACAACGTACAGCTGGGAACGCCTCACTGACATTCAAACTCGCCACATTACTTGCCATCAATTTTCTAAAGGCCACATCAGCGCGACGATCGCGAATATGCTTCCAACCCACAACGCCACGTGAAACGACTCCAGCATATCGAGCCTTTCCCCACACCGGGAAAACAACTAGATCGTCACCCTCACTATCAAATTGAACTAAATAGCGGGCATCAGCCTCTGCGCGCCACCACGGGGCAGCCCATGCAGTATGACATTGCGGACACAAGCTTTCGTCAGGCGTTCCGCAGCCTAAGCACCAGCGAGGAAAAACAATATCGCACACTCGGCCCCATAACCGAGAAAACGTCGCCGAAACAACCACTGTGATCAGCCCGGCAACGTAGGTTGCATGGCGCCTTCGATGACCTTGCGCCACCCACCCGCATCGTACGTAAACACATCTCCATCGGAAGTGCCCAACAAAATAGATTCTTCTGCGCGCCCAGCCGTGACGGAGACGATATCATCCAAGGACGCCATGACTGAGACGTTTTCTCCTAGTGGAACCATATACAACGCATTGGTCAAACTATTTTGCCCTTTGCCAACAGCCACCAAACGTGTGTCAGCAATCCAGGCGATATCCTCGATATCCGTTAGACGCTGGCCGATACGGATCGGCTCAGACAACGACATTGGCTGGCCGGAACTATTCCGCACAATACCAGCAACTAAAAGCTGGGAAATACCATCTTTTTCAATGACGATAGCCAGCCTGGCCCCTTCGCGCGAAACAGCGAGACTCCGGACTTTTACGCCCTCTAACCATGGAGCATCAACGAGTGCAACATTTCCGCTTCCGAGATCAACCGCTTGGACTTGAGCATTTGCGACGTTCTCGCTTACCCACGTCTGACCTTGTCGATCAATTGAAGGACCAATGAGACCGTCTCCGGTCACGAGAGCACTGTACCGACCATCAGTTGTGATGCGGTAAAGTGTTTGCCTATCATCGCCGAGAGCGGCAAACTGACTTGGATTTTCACCGTAAGGAACCGCTAAATGAGAAAGATCTAATGCGCGCAATTCCTGAGCATTGTTGATAAGGGTAATACCATCGTCTTTGACAAACGCCGGTTCACCATTCGAAAGCATCAGAACCGACGAAGACGTGTAGGGATAGGTCGGCAGTTCAGTCTCATTTTGACTTGGCAGAGGCACACCGTTGGCTGAAATTTCGACTTCTGCGACACCAGGTAGAGAGGTGAGGGTTTTTATAAACTGGGCATAAATGATATTGCGAGTTTGCTCAGAAAGCTCGGCAATATCACCAGTTAAATCGACTCGTGCCAAAGTCCCGTTGACGATAACAACCGGATTAGCTAACCGGGTGCCAGATGGAAGCAGCGACGAGGCTGATCCTGCTAGCCACCGAGCTGGCCCGTCAACCAATCCGCGAGCTGCAGAAGAAACTACTTGATTGCGCGGATACCACCGAGTGTCAGCAATGAAAGCGCTGAGGTCTTGAGTCGGAAAATATAGTGCAGTACGAGAGAATAAAGTTTGGAAAAGCGACTCTGGCATAGTCACACCGTCAGGAACAACGGCAATACGCCACTGACCGGCCTTGTTGCGCACTAACGAGAATTCGCTTGACAGTGTCGAATCAGCAGTTGCTGCTGTATAACGCCCTGTAGAATCAACGTTTCCACCGGCTTGAACAGTAACTCGATAGGCACCAGAACGAGTCTGACTTACTTGCTGATTTTGAGAATCGGGGTAAATTCGCACCTGTGTCGTCGGGTTCCACGTAGCTGAAGCCTTCGACGTGAGGAATTGGCGAGCAACAACAAAGTCATCGGAAAAACCTGCCGATGAAGCTCGCATGAAACCGACAACGATATCTTGGGGATCTGCGTCATCTGCTGGACCTTGGGGATCGAGGACAATTCCATTACTTGTCTGTGCCGGGCGTTCAACTGCTTGGGGCATACCCGACGTAGGAATTCGGGTGCACGCTACCACGAGAGACAACACCAGAAGCACAGTCAGGGCCTTTTTCATTCCTCCTCCTGAAAATGCATATCGGGTACAACAAACGGTTCAGGAACTTCCAACGGCAACGGCTGAGTGAAATCTTCGCCTGGGGAACGCGGGATCGTGAGTAAGAATGTTGAACCAACTCCGAGCTCGCCAATCGCTTGAAGCGTTCCCCCGTGAATCAGAGCATCTTCTTTGGCAATCGTCAGTCCAAGACCAGTTCCACCTGATTTACGCACACGTGAGGAATCAGCCCGCCAGAATCTATCAAAGACATGTGCCGCATGTTCCTCCGATAAACCTACGCCGTTGTCTTGGACGCGTACAGCTACCGCGTCACGTCCGCCGACAACTGAAACATGAACAGGTTTTCCTTCTGCGTGCTCAAGCGCGTTGACAACTAAATTCCGGATAACTCGTTCAATACGCCGTGGCTCAACGTGCGCCTGGGTATCTCCAGAAACGTCCATGCGAACAACAACTCCGTTATCTATCGCTAAGGGGTCAGCCATGTCAATAACAGATTGGGCAATAGTTGCGATATCCACTTCCTGAGGCACGAGGGCCATCCCGCCAGCATCGTACCGCGAGATTTCTAGTAGATCTGAGAGCATCGCGTCTAAGTTGCGTAGTTGGGTGTGCTGGAGTTCTGCGCTACGTTTAAGTGCTGGCGGTAAATCTTCACGCTTGTCATATATGAGTTGCCCGGCCATACGTATTGTTGTTACCGGGGAACGTAGTTCGTGAGAAACTGCTGATACGAAATTGGTCTGCACCGCCGACATACGTTCAAGCTTGGTGAACTGTTCCTCGAGCGATAAGGCCATCGTATTGAAAGACTCACCCAGCTGCGCAAGTTCATCGGACCCTCGAACACGCATCCGCGAATCGAAATTTCCTTGAGAAAGTTTTTGCGCGTTAACCGCTGCTGCTCGAATGGGCCGTAAAATAAATCGGATCATGCCCCAAGCAACAACGATCAGTAAGGCAAGTAAGCCGATCATTCCCACAAGCAAAGCCCGGATCGTAACATCGAGTAAATCTTGTTGGTTTTCAAGGGAAAACACTACGTAGAGTTCATAATCTCCGGAACCGGGAATGGTTATCTTCTTTCCAACAACGATACCCGGGATCTTTCGATTATCAATGTTTTCCGTAGAAACAGGTTGCCAGCCTAGGTCAGCATCGGAACGCACGATTTCGCGTAATTCAGGAGTAACCAAAGAACGAACTCGAGTGGTGGTTGCAGTTTCGGGTTCAAGAATCGGAGTTCCAGAGAATTCTTGATTTGGTGAGCGGAGCAATACGCCACCCAAAAGCTCACGCGCCGGATCGTAAAGCGAGGAAACGAGTTCGACAGCCACCCGTTGCGATTGAGCAGTTGTTGGTGAAACACCTACCGAAAATTTCTCCTGCGCTAGCTGTGTATCAGTGGCGAATCGTTCGATATCAACTGAAACAGTTCTCGAAAAAACGGCGTTACGCACTTGATGGATGATGGCAGTTCCAGTGATCGCAATACCCAGTACCGAGACAATAACGATAAACGATACTGTACGTATCGACAATGACGATTGCCAATAATGGCTGGCTTGCGTTATCTTGCGTTCTAGAGTTTCAAAAATACTGAGTTTGCGCGACTTTTTCGCAAACACGCGGTTCACTCCTTAACCGCTCCTGCCCGGTACCCGACACCGCGAACGGTCAGCACAACGTCAGGGTTTTCCGGGTCGTGTTCTACTTTGGCACGCAACCGCTGAATATGAACGTTGACAAGCCGAGTATCTGCCGAGTGGCGGTAGCCCCAGACCTGTTCGAGTAACTCTTCACGTGAAAATACTTGATACGGTTTGCGTGCGAGCACAGTTAACAAATCGAATTCCAGTGGTGTTAAATGAACCGGTTGGCCGTTGCGGGTTACCTCGTGAGCTTTGAGATCAATACTCAAGTCTGCCACGCGTAAGATCTCTGCTTCAGTTTCCTGACGACGAAGACGTACCTTGACCCGAGCAAGCAACACCGAATTCTCGAATGGCTTAGTGACGTAATCATCGGCGCCTGCTTCCAAACCAGCAATCACATCGACCGAATCAGTTTTCGCACTCATCATGATAATCGGCACGTCTGATTCTTCACGCAACAAGCGGCATACCGAAACACCATCTAATCCGGGGAGCATCACATCGAGAAGCACTAAATCTGGATGCTCAGCACGGAATAACGGCAAGACGTTTGAACCATTGGCGCAAACCGAAACATCATATCCTTCTGACTCAAGAAGGATAGCGACCATCTCTGAGATACCCGGATCGTCATCCACGACGAGAATACGCATGAGTTTGCCTTTCTTTCATACAGCTACCCTCTACTCTACTAGAAGTTAGCCCTATCCTTCTTCATCAGAGACCGGAGTGAGATTATGCGGTTGATTGGCGTCAGAATCTTCTTCACCCCCACCGTCGACCACGGAAAAACGTGGCCGTGGCCGCGGGCGTGGCGTAGCGGAAATATCTACAGCGGTTCTCCGGATTTCACGCTGCGCAGGTTTCGGCGGTGGAACTTCTTTTCGTGAGGCTTCTCGGATAGCGTCAGCTAAAGCAGTGAGATCATCGGTCGACGGTGGTACTGGCTCAAATTCAGTTTTCAGGCGAATCATCTGCCATCCCACTGGGACGGTAACCGAGTGGGCGTGGTCGACACATAGATCAAACGCACCTGGCAATGGCACCGGCGATAGCGGGCCAATGACGGCGGTTGCTTGTTTATAGTCATAGGTCATCGTGGCGACTGCGGGATTTTTACAGGCGCCTCGGCTGCAATGGCGAATTGGACTCACATAACGTAGTTTACATCGCTCGTCGAAATCATTCGAAGTGGCATAAACTACGTTATGTGACTACTTTGCCAAAACGCTCTCAAGGACGACGACGGGACAGACACGGACGTGGAATTCGAGGCCCGGTTGTCGGGACAGATTCGCCAGCCTATCGCACCCGTGCACGTAAATTCGACGACATTTTGGCGTGGGAACTGGATGAGTTTCGCAAGCATTTAGGACACGTGCTCCTACGCTACGATTTTGCTGTTCTTGACGTGCCCGCAACTGATCCTGCTCCCTGGGAAGATGGAGTTCCCTTAGCCCGGTTCCTACCGTTTGAGCGGCCATCGAAAATTTTGGGTCGAATAGTTTTCTATCGAATGCCCATGACAATGGCTGCCTTAGCTGAGGAAGATCCGCGTACTTTTATTCACAACGTTATGGTAAGCCAAATCGCCACGGCATTGAACGCTTCTGCAGACGATATTGATTTTACGCGATGACATCCAGCTCAATGCCTTCACGGACCAACGCTGATTGTTATGGCTTGGTCTTGGGCACCTTGCGAAACGAGCGGAACATACGCGATACCAGTTCCGTTATTCAATGGCGTTGTTATTTCGACGCCGACGTTGAGCAACCGTGAACTATCGAGCCACACGAAGTGTGTTCCGGGTGCGATATCGATCATCTGGGTGCCCGAGAGGCGTTCCGTCGTAGAATAAGTTTCCTTGCCGGTTTCGTCATACCCAGTTACCGTAACCTCAGATTCATCTGGCGATACGGCAATCAGACGTGCGTCTCCGACACCTATTGCTGCTCCCCCGGCACGAATTGGAGTTTGTGAAGCTATCCATGCATGATCGCTAGCACCACCCGAAGCAAGAGCAATCTCGGCGCTTGCTGTCATAGGTTGGTCTGCTGAGATTTGTACCGCATAAGTACCGGCTGGCAATCCATCAAGTGTCAAATCTAATACGGACTGAGCAGGAACTGTCACTTCCGGAGTTCCTGGTAGAGGTTGTTCAGTTTCGCCTATCAAGCTGATCTGCGCGGTTAATTCATCGGCATGCGGGTTGACAATACGTAATGTTGCTGTTCGTTCTTCAGCAGGAATACTCGCATCTGCTGCCACTTTTTCTGGCACCACAATACCCGGTATCACGATCTTAGTTGCGATTTCCGAATTACTGATAACCGATACCCCACTTGGGGTGAACCCCTCGAGTTCATTTGTTTGCATCGTCGCCGCAAACGTTCCCGAATCAGAAGAAAGATGAAGTGCGAGTTGTTGGGTGTCTGGGATAAGGCCATCCATGTTTAGCTCGGTTGTTGATTGGGGTGCAATCGCAATCTGTTGCGAGCTCGTTAAATCTACCTGACCGCGTTCACCGTAGGCGGTGAGAGTCACGGTAATCGGATTTTGCCCTGGATTGGCAATACTCACAACGTTGTACGTACCTGTTTGAGCCTTACTACCAACCAGCCACATGGATTGGCGTGTCCACTGGCATGGATTAACTGCTAGCCCGCGCATATCACCGCCACCGATACGCGCATACGATCCGCCCATAAATCTCTTTGCAGATACGTCAGAGCTCGAGGTCAGCACCGTTCCTGCACCTAGTTCCGGCGCAAAATCTTGCCTCGTTGCCGAAATAGTCGGCGGCGATGTGAGCGTTTGGCTTCGGTTATCAAACCACTGTCCATTGTGAACGAAAACTGATGCACCAGCAAGAACTGATTCTGCTTCCTGAGTGACATTGACACCTTCTTCCACCGTGCGCCTAAGGCCAGGGGTGCAAGCAAGAGCAAATGTCTGACCCTCCGGTAGATAGCGTGTGGGTTCGACACTCTCATGGACAATCGGCTTCATGGCCAATCCGCCAACAACTACTCCTCCAGCTAGCGCAAGGATGGCAATTGCTGAAACTAATGGTTTGAATTTCATAGTTGTACTCTCCGGCCGATGCGCGGTAGACCTGCCAAGATACCTATAGCCATGAATAGATATTGGACTAAGGTCAGCATTTCATGCACTGTGTTGTCTGGTTCAACGACAAGCTCGCCGGAGGCACCTGGTGGAACGGCAAATGCTTGTTGCCAGCCCAGCTTCGCTATGTCAAGTTCCTGATCACCAACGCGTGCGCGCCAGTGTGGCCAGACCCGCTCCGGGATAACAACAATTCGTTCAGAGGCTACGCCCGTCAACAACTGAGGACGTCCTACAAAGGCATGAACAACTGGTTCATCGACGTCGTCAACCCGCCAGAAATCCCCGGATTCGTGTCCGGAAACATACGTGATGTTAGGTAATGCATTGAGCGCAGCTACGAGCTGTGCCCGTTCGAGACTGTCTCCTGGCGGCACAAGAATAAGGGAAACACCATGCACCCGAAGTGCCGAGTTAACTGACTGTGAACGTCCAATAATATTTGCGATTGTTTGGGCAAGTTCTTCAGTGGCCCAGCTATCGATTCCTTTTGCTCGACCACTCATACTAGCTTCAGTTAGCTCAGTTCCATATCCACGCCACAGCTGGGCAACAATCCGATCAGCGTCAACCGACAAACTTAAAACCTTCGATCCCGAGCGTTGATCTTCAACTCCGACTGCTGGAAGTAAAGTTTGGGATACTGGAGCAACCTCACGCAACTGTGCAACACTGAGCACAAAATGAGTGGTTGTTCCGAAAACTCCTAGCACTAAAATTATGCCGATAACCGCGACACTAAGATGCTTAAAACCAAACGATGAGGCTCGTAGCCAGGTTCTCCCTCCGGCAAATCCATACGCAACAGCCATCACCAGTGAGACCCAGGTCAGTTCCTGCCCTAAACCAGACCATAAATTCAGTGCCGGGTCCGTAATACGTGTAGTTCCCAAAGCAAGCAACATGCCGAGAATCGCCCACAGCCACGCCACACGAATACGCCCATAGAGCGATGTTCGAACCAATACGACAACAGCGACGGCCACCAACCCAGCCGGCAGGGCAAATGCTATTGTTGACCAACCAAGCGGCCACGGCGACGCATACGGGACCAAATCAAGTACATCACGCCCACTACTGAGATCACGCTGGACGATACCGGTAGTGGTGAAAAGGTAACGTTCCCTAGCTAGATACAATCCAGGAAGATGAACCACCATAGCTGGCAAAGCGAGGAAAAACCATCGCCACCGACGTTGATGGGCGATAAAACCAAGCACGCACAGCCCCACACAGAGCACAGAAAATATCGGTGCTGCAAGCGAGGCGATCATCATAAAGAACGCCAACATACTTGCGTCACGGCTGTTGTTTCGCCATGCCCCGCCTAACGCATAGGCACAACCAGATAGCCCTGTAAAAGCTACGACGCCCGCAACCCTACCCGTCGCCAGTGAAATCAGAAACACCGGGGAAACAATCCACACCACAGTGAGCACAACACGTGCCGGCCAGCTCACAACGACTCGGCCCACCGCCGCATATGCCAGCAACGCGACCAACGGCAATGCCAGATACATCAGCACGGTCACGAGTTGCCCGAGAGTGATCTGGAACGGCTGCAACAATGCGAGTGGCAGGGAGAGGAAAACCCATAAAGGATCTATTGTTCCGGGAAAACCGTCTGCTGAGGAAATCCATCCCGTCATAGCTTCACGCGTAAGGTCAAACCCCGTCAACGAGCTTACTGCCAAGCCACCGCCGGTTAAGGCTCCGTTGGAAGCAACCGGAATAAAAATAATACCAGCGAGTACCGTCGATAATGCCAGCGTAAGCATGCGTCCAATACGCACGCCACGAGAATGCTCTCGCCATTCCATAATCGTGAATTGATCCGGAGCTTGTGACAATGCTGCCGCGTCTGCGTGTGCGCGCCGTGATTGCCGTTTGGCTAGCCGGACACTCCACGGTTTTTCTTCTAACGCAGCCAAGGCACGACGCGGTACTCGACGTACCGCGCGGTTGCGCCGTCGGGAATGGTAGATCGCTGGTAGCAAGCCAGCAAGTTTCCATCCGGCAACAAGTTCGGCACGACTGTATGCGACATCTTTGCCCATCAACCGTAAAAAAGCACGCGGGATACTGCCTACCACATACGACAGCCACAGGAATGGCACCAGCACCGTCGGGGCAGCAATTAAGGCGTTATGGAGTTGTGCCGCTCGGCGAGCAGCAAACGATATCACTCGCGGTTGCCCTAAGGATATTTGCTTGTGACGGACCCGCGCCTTTGGTTCGATCACTACTCTAAAACCTGCGCAACGGAATCGACGGCAAAGTTCTAGGCCCTCACCAAACGGCCCGAAAGCTTCATCAAATCCGCTACATTCGTCAAACGTCGATGCACGCACTAGCATTCCGGCAGAGCCAACTGCCAAAACATCTGTGCGCGAATCGAGCTGACCTTGGTCAATTTCTCCCGGCTCGACATCTGGTATCCGGCGAGCTGAACGCGTTGCCCGGATACCGACCTCTAGAAGGGTGCGGTGCTGCGAACCCCAACCAATCTGTTTGGCGCCCACTGCGCCGATCTGCCGGGAGGCTTCCCCAGTTTGCACAAGAAGCTCTAAAGACTGATGTTCTGGAGCGCTATCGGCATGCAAGAACCATATCCAAGGGTCAGTTAATGGACGATTTTCGATCGTCGCAGCTACTGCACGCCCGAACGTTTTCTGCTCGCCGATTGTGACAACGTCGGCATCGGGATACGCATCCGCAACAATGGATACATGCTCAGGTTCTGCAACTCCAACGACCACATGTGTAGCTTGGTAGGTTTGCGTTTTTAGTGCATGTAGCGTTTCAGGTAAAAATGCGACGTCATGACGTTGGGAAATAACTACAGCTGTTACCCGGTCGCGACTGAATTCATTCATGGGATCGTCCAGCGGTGGCTGCACTACCCGCGCGAACCCCGAGCTACCTTCCGTTCGCGAGCCATACGCTTGCGATCATTGTCGGACGTGCCACCCCAGATTCCGTGGCGAATATCGTGTGAGACGGCATACTCCAAGCACTCTGCCCTTACTGAGCAACTCGCACATACCGATGTTGCAGGGGCGGTAGAACCGCCTTTTTCCGGATAGAAAATATCTGGATCAGTTTGGGCGCACAACGCCTCTTCCATCCAGCTAAGATCTTCAGCAACAAGCGTGCCATACCCAAGATTAAAGATTCCCTGCATGAGGGCCTGGGCATTGGGCGCATCGGAATTACTGTCCGTCACTTGTGCCTCTGGTTCCCACATACGATAGTCCCTTCGAAAAAACTTGCTATGTAAATTACACGCGTGTCATACCCCAAAAGTCAAGGCGATAAGGCAAACTGCCCCCTAGCATTCGAAATAATCACACGAAAAGAGAAAACATGTCTTACCAACCTGCTGATGTCATCTCCGCGATGCTCACACGCGGAACTATGCCGGCTTTGACCTGGTATGGGGACGGTGAGCGCATAGAGCTGTCCGGAAAAGTCACAGCTATGCACATCGTGAAAATTTTGCAGTATCTGCGTGATGATCTCGGACTCGATGCGAACTCCCGTCTTATCCTCGACCTACCGATACATTGGAAAAGCATACTGTGGCATCTGGCCGGATTAGTGACCGGGTGCCAGGTTCTTACTGAAGTTGAACAGCTTTCCTGGGACGACGTCGTCATTACTAACACTCCGGAGGCCGAGCCAGACGACGGCGTGCACCTGGCACTCAACCTGCAGTCGCTTGCGCTGTCTTGGAACGGGCCTTTACCTATCGGATACGAAGATGCGACTGCCGCCTCGATGCGCTTTTCCGACACAATCGACACTTCAACTCTCCACGCCGAGCAACTTACCGTCGAACTGCCACCACAAACGGCAAGTAGCTCACTAGCAATCTATCCCACAACGTTTTCTGATGTCACTACACGGTTGATCGGAGCTATAATAAGTAACCACAACTTGGTGATAATTACCCCAGAAAATAACGAAGAAGCCATTCTTAAAGCTGAAAACGCGACGATATGGGATAGAATTTGACCACTCACTGATTGCCAACCTTTCGGCAGCACTGTTTTTATTACTAAGCGAAGTAGGACTAGAGCGTGAAACATTCGAGCGACACTTCTCAACTGCCCCAAAGGTCAGCAACCCATCAACGTAAATTAAACCCGTGGCGCAACCGCATTCGGGCGTTCCTCTTAACGCTCTTAGCCTGTACTCTCACTGGCGGGACAGCACTCGCGACAATGCTCCAACAGTTGCAGAGTTCGATTAAGCAACACGATGTCTCGAATTTAGTCGTCCAAGAAGATCGTCCAGTCGAAAACCAGGCTCCGCTTGATCAAAAAGCTGGCAAGCCACTAAATATTTTACTCCTTGGTGCAGATCAGGCCGACGGCGGAGTCCAGCGTTCGGATACGACTATGCTCGTCCACGTTTCAGCCGATCGCCAGCGCGTCGATGTCGTCTCAATCCCACGCGACACTCTTGTTGATATTCCGCCTTGCATGATGGGCAATGATGAATCTTCTTACCGTCAAACAGATGCGATGTTCAATGCCGCTTTCTCTACTGGTGGTACCTTTGGCGGGTCGGTAGCACAAGCTGCTGCGTGTACAATGCGTACCGTTGAGGAACTCACCAACATCTATATCGACGGATTTGCCGTGTTAAATTTTGATTCATTCCGTGACGTAGTAAACACCATCGGCGGAATCGATATGTGCTTCAATGAGGATATTGACGACGCATACTCCGGTATTAGTCTCAGTGCTGGTTGCCATCATTTAGATGGAACTCAAGCTCTTGGCATTGCTCGTGCACGCTATTCCATTGGCGACGGGTCTGACATCGGTCGTATTTCACGCCAACATCAGGTTGTGACGGCGATTGTGAAGAAAACATTGGCACTCAACCTGTTCACGGATATCCCAACGCTCTACGGTATCCTCAAGGACGTCACTAGCCATATGGATCTTTCATCGGGACTTGGCGACATCCAGTGGCTAGGTGGCTTTGCTTACTCGCTTCGAAATGTCGATCCGGACGAAATTAATTTTACAACTATGCCATTTATCTACGAAGGCCCGCGTGTACGGCCATCGTACTCAGCCTCATTAGTATGGAAGGCACTAGTTGAGGACCAACCCATCCCAGCTGAAGCTTCGGCTAATGACTCTGGCCCGGACATTGTTCGCAGTGTAACTCCAGAACAGTTAGAAGAATTCTCCAATAACCTCGGCTCTGGGCTTGTCCAGTAATTGTTAGGATTGACCTGTGACTCAACCTCCGTCATTCGAACCTCGCAAGCGGCGCCCGCGTCCACATGCCCAGGGCGCCCGACCAGTCGGACGCCCATCGTCGAGTGCGTCGCAAACACGTCCGACTTCTCGGCCTACAGGTTCCGAATCACACCAGTCAAGTGCTCACGCCCGCGATCAGCGTTCGGCGGCAAGCCAGGCTCGCGCCCCACGCGGTCCGATCAGGAGATCTGCTTTCCGCGATCCTCAGTCACGAGCAGAGCATGCGCCAACTCCAATGCCCGAAGGCTCGACCTCGCATGGTGCGATGCCTCCGTCGGTTCCACCCCAGCCCTCTCATGAGCGCGCTACTAACCGGCAGGCCACTCCTGTGCGGCTACCACGCACTGCCGGCGACTCTCCTCGCCCCCGCGCTAGTGTGCCTAGTCCACATTCGCCGTCAGGCAACACCGAGCCGAATCCCCACCGTGCTACTCGCCGCAGCTGGCAATATTATGCAAAAGCTAGTGCGATAGTGGTCGCGCTTTTTGTTTTTGCAACAGTTGGTTGGGGCTACTATCTCTATGATCTCGGTGATTCTCAAATGTCTCGAACCTCAGCTTTGACTGGCCGGCCACCGACTCCCGGAACTACCTATCTGATCGTGGGTTCAGATGAACGCGGTGGTGTTGTCGATGATCCCACGGAAGGTCATCGTGCCGATACTATTATGGTGTTGCACGTACCCGATTCTGGAACAACATCGTTAACCTCGATTCCGCGTGATTCGCTTGTCGATTATCCAGATGGGGACGCCGGAAAAATTAATGCTTCATTCAATATCGATGGCGCACACTCATTAGTTGCGACTGTGGAAAATCTCAGTGGCTTAACCGTTGATCACTACGTGCAGATCGGCATGGATGGCGTCAAACAGCTCACAGATGCGGTTGGCGGAGTGAATCTTTGCCTCGATTACGATGTGGATGATCCGTACTCCACACTCGTGTGGGAGGCCGGTTGTCACGACGTCGATGGTACGACAGCGCTCGCTTTCTCTCGCATGCGCTACCAGGATCCGTTGGGCGATATTGGGCGTACCGCACGTCAACGTCAGGTGGTTTCTAAAATTATTAGTAAGGCCGCCTCTACGTCGACCTTCTTCAACCCTGGTAAGCAACGCCAGCTTGTCGAATCCGCCGCAGCAGTCCTGACAGCCGATACGTCTGACTCCTTGCTTGACGTCGCTTGGGCTGGTCTTGCGTTGCGCAACGCAATGGGCCCCGATGGCCTCATGGGCGCACCACCGATTAGCTCATTAAATTATGTCGGCTATGATGGAGCATCGTACGTGTTGCTCGACGAAGATACCATAGATAATTTCTGGGCAGAGGTTCGTGACGGTACAGTCACGAACGATTCCTTCGCTTCGTTCTAACGTTCCTTCTGGTTCTTTTGGCTATCGTTGTCTGAGCTTAACGTCGACGACGGCGTGAGGCTAAAGAAATAACGGCTCCTTGAGGAACTACATGACTAGGATCAAGATGCTCTGGGACCGAAGGAAGCGTCAGTGTGAACTCTGCAGGCTGTCGCGTGGTCAGTTCTAAGCGTCCGCCATTGCTCGAGGCGAGTTGACGGGCCACTGCTAGACCAATTCCGGTTGAGCCCGATCCAGAAACGCCTTTGTGGAAAATCGTATCGCCAAGTTCGTCGGGCACTCCTGGTCCTTCGTCACGCACCTTTATGTTGATCATTCGCCCGGATTTGATTGGTGTAATGGTCGTTGTACCGGCACCATATTTCAACGAGTTTTCGAGCAGGGTCGCAATGATTTGAGAAAGAGATCCAGGAGTGGCGAGTACGAAGTCGTAGTCGCCGTCACCAAGCACAAGCTCACGGTGTTCGTTGCGAAAAACAGCGTTCCATTCATCGTATTGTTGCTCGCAGATCTCACGAATCGATACTGCTTCGGTTGTTGCACTCACGTCAGATGCTGAGGTGCGCATCAGCTCGGCAACCACACCACTGAGCCGGTCGATCTGTTCAAGGGCGCGGGATGCTTCTTCACGTACTTCGTCGTCGTCGGATAAATACTGGATTTCTTCGACCCGCATGGATAATGCAGTCAGTGGAGTGCGTAACTGGTGGGCAGCATCTGCCGCAAATTGGCGTTCGGCAGCGATCCGTCCGGCCATACGTGTAGCAGTTCGTTCGAGCTCTTGATAAACTAGATCGATTTCCTCGATGCCCGACGGTTCCATGTGTGGCCGCACGCGCCCATTTCCGATTTGCTCAGCAGTAGCTGCGAGTAACACAAGTGGATCAGAGAGCGTACGAGCTCGACGGTGGGCAACGAGACCACCGACTGCGTATGCGGAAACGACGAGCACTAAGGCTGCACCACAGAGTTTAAAAATATTACCGAGTGCCGCGTATTTCGGAGCGGAAATCGTCACCAGCGTACCTTGTGGGGAGAAGCGACGGATCTCAAAGCGCAACGGAGCAACCGGGTTTGTTGATTCAAATGTTTGCCCGTTGGGATAAGCTACGGAAATATGAACTTCAGATAGTCGTGAGGATTCGGCAAGTGAATTGAGCAGATTCGGCCAGACTTTAGCATCATTTTGCTCGAGGCGGCCAATGATCTCAACAACCGTTTGTGAACGCACCTCGATGCTGGTTTGGGTATCGCGCCAGATAAGGAAACTTCCTAATAAGACTCCCGGAATCGCAAAAAATAGCACTGCAACAGCTACCACGACTCGCATCAACTCGATTGTGCGTTGCCGCATCTTTTACCTTTTCTAGTCGAAACTTTTCTGGCACCGATTCCCGAACAACGGGTAAAGCCTTGTCACTGTGTTTCGAAGCGGAAACCCATACCTCGTACGGTAGAAATATAATGCGGTTCGCTGACGTCTTCACCTAGCTTGCGGCGCAACCACGAAATGTGCATGTCGAGCTTTTTGGTTGATGTTTCGACGTCTTTGCCCCACATCGTTGACATGAGGGTCTCACGTGAAACCACAGAGCCCGCTGAGCGCAACAAAATGGTCAAAAGCTCAAACTCTTTGCCGGTCAACTGAAGCTCTTCGTCACCGAGATATGCACGATGGGCGCCGATATCGACAGAGACGTCTTGGGCTTTGAGCATGCCGGTAGCTTCTTCATGAGGCGAGGTACGGCGCAATAGTGCCCGCACTCGAGCCAATAACTCGGCCAAACGGAAAGGTTTTGTTACGTAGTCATCAGCACCGGCGTCGAGACCGACAACCATATCAACTTCTTCAGCACGCGCAGTCAAGATCAAAATTGGGAACGATTGCCCCGCGGTGCGTGCGGCACGTGCAACATCCAGTCCATCCACGTCTGGTAAACCTAGATCGAGAACCATGAGGTCGATCGAGGAGGAGACCAGATCAATAGCTGCCTGCCCGTTATCGACGGCGGTCACATCATAACCTTCACGGGTAAAGGCTCGCACGAGCGGTCCAGAAATAGCCGCATCATCTTCGACAATAAGTACTTTAGTCATATCCAATTCCCTGCTTATGTAGAAACACCAGCTTAGCCTAGTAAACCGCTACTATCTATAGTAAAGGAACATTCAACTTTTTGTGGTCAGGATCCTGAACTTTTTTCCACAAATAATTGAGCGGCGTCTATATTACCAATGCCTTGCAGATCTGGAGAACCGAAGGGTTCAATCCGATAGGCTCGCTCATTGGCTTTCATCAACGCCTCAGCAGTGCTGCGATCGACAAGAATTCCACCGACAGGAGCGACTGAGCATAGGCGCGACGCCAGGTTGACCTTGGGCCCAAATACGTCGCCAAAACGCGAGACCAAACCGCCCCATACCAACGATGCACGCACTTGCGGCATCCCTGGAGTTTCATCCAGAGCTTGAACAATTTCCGAAACGACTGTGGCACCGATTTCTAAATCATCGGAAATATATAGGACCGCATCACCAACCGTTTTCACGACCCGTGCACCGTAGGACGAGATGACATCTCGGGAGGTGAACTCAAAGGTCTGGATAAAATCGACGAGTTGGTGGGGAGATAATTCGCCTGAACGCTGAGTAAATGAGACCAGATCAACAAACCCCACTGCTCGGGTAAGTGGCATAGCATCTTCCCCGTGATACGACATACCTTCTAGTTCAACTTCAGTTCGTCGCAAGAATGCAGTCAGGTGGCGGCGCCATGCGTATTTGGTTTGGTAGACCAAGAATTGTTCATAATCTTGGATGTGGTCTAAAACCCAGTAGCGCGCCGAGACTTCATCTAATCCGTATCTATTTTCTGCTTCCTCAACTAGAGCTTCATACTGCCACAACACAATCCGATCTGCGAGATGCGACTGTGCGCGGATAAGCGAATTTTGTGTATCCTCATCCATTTTTCCACGCTCGACGAAATCTTGGTGCGCGCGCATCACATCGATGTCATATTCAGTGAAAAGGACCGATTCAGCATTGCTAATGTATGGGAAACCCATTGCACGCCAAAAACGTCGCACAGAATCGACATCCATTCCAGCGAGCTCTGCGGCTTGATGGACAGCGTATTTCGGGGCGCCACCTAAGAGCCGTCGAGCATGTTTTTCGACGGTGGTGAGTTCATCCTCCTGCGGAGAATTCGGTGTGTTTTGTATCACATCAACCACTTTAGCAACTAATTCTCAATATTTGAAGAGATTTCCACAATCAATATTGCAACTCCCCTAGATTACTACGATTTCATTCTTGCCGGGTACCTGCACACTGGGTACCGGTAAACTTAATGTTATGACTCGACAATTATCACGCATTGACCAGTTAGCGAACGACTACGCCCAAAAAGTCCTTGACCACTCGCCTGAATCAGTAACCTCGTTAGGTTTACCCGGCGCCGATGAATCAACCTATTCGGACTACTCGCCTCGCGGTTTGGAACAGATAGCCGATATCCAACGCACCACGCTTCGCGAGCTTGAGACCCTCACCCCAGTTGACGACGTCGATCGGGTCACAGTAGCTGCGATGAACGAACGCCTCGGGCTCGAACTTGAACTTTTCGATGCCAAGGAGTTTGGCGACCTGAACAACATCACGACACCCTTGCAAGGGGTGGCAGAAATTTTCGATCTCATGCCTACCTCGACGCAAGAAGACTGGAAACTCATCGCAGCTCGGTTACGTGCAGTACCACAAGCACTTAAGGGCTGGCAGCAAACTCTTTCGTTGCGCGCCCAAAGCGGACCTGCGAACGCCACTCGCCAGATCGAGCTAGCTGTTGCCGAAGCCAAGGCTGTCGCCAGCGACTCCTCTGCACTAGCTGGCCTTGCACAACGCGGTGCAGCCGCCTATCCACAACTAGCTGAAGAACTCTCCGAAGCCTCAAAGCTGGCACGCGCAGCATACGGCGAACTCTCTGAGTTCATCGCAACCGAAATCGCTCCCTACGGCAGCGAGAAAGACGCCTTCGGCCGCGAACGCTATGAGCGTCGGATCCGCCAATATGTCGGCGCGAAGCTCGACCTCGATGAGACCTACGAGTGGGGTGTCGCCGAACTCGATCGGATCGTCACTGAACAAGCTCGAATTTCTGCGAAACTTTACGGTCCCGGCGTGAGTGTTACCGAAGCAATGGAGCGGCTCAACAACGATCCCACCCGCCAGTTACATGGTAAAGATGCCTTGCAACAATGGATGCAAGGCATCTCTGACCAGGCTCTTGACGATCTTGCAGGGACGCACTTTGACATTCCACGTCCGATGAAAAAGATCGAGTGCATGCTTGCACCCTCAGGCACTGGCGCTATTTATTACACGGGGCCATCTGACGATTTCTCCCGTCCTGGTCGGATGTGGTGGTCTGTTCCAGATGGCACCGAAACTTTCACCACGTGGCAAGAAAAGACCACCGTCTACCACGAGGGCGTTCCAGGTCACCACCTTCAAATCGGTTACACTACCTACCTGCGCGAACAACTCAACACTTGGCGCCGTAATTTCTGTTGGGTCTCGGGGCATGGCGAAGGCTGGGCACTGTATGCTGAGGGATTGATGCGCGAGCTAGGCTACATGGATGAGCCTGGTGACTATATGGGTGTTCTCGACGCCGAGCGGCTACGTGCCTCACGTGTTGTCCTCGATATCGGCGTTCATCTGGAAAAGCCAGCTCCGGTGCAATACCAGCACATTAATCCCGTATGGAACCGTGACGTTGCCTGGCAGTTCTTACAAGATAACGTCGCCATGGAGCGCTCGTTTTTACAGTTTGAGCTCAACCGCTACCTCGGCTGGGCAGGTCAGGCTCCGTCATACAAGATCGGCCATCGCATGTGGAAAAACCTACGTGCTGAAGCTGAACAGCGGCAAGGTTCTAAGTTCAGTCTCAAAGACTGGCACACCCAAGCTCTCTCGCTCGGTTCTGTGGGACTCGACGTGTTGCGTGAGGCGTTGGCGTGAAAAAACTGCTTTTAGGTTCTGCTTCACCAGCACGTAAACAGACACTCATCAACGCAGGTATCCATCCGCAGGTGATGATCGCCGATCTCGACGAAGAAGGCCTGCTTGAGCAATTTCGCAGAGCTCATCCGTCGTTAGCCAGAGGTGAACTTGCGCGCACCCAAGTTCAGCTTCTCGCTACACGCAAAGCTGAGACGATTTACGCATCCCTCCTCGACAGTCACTCGCCCGATAGTGTGCAACCGAACATCGGTACACAACCGTCATGTGACGTGATTGTTGGTTGTGATTCGATGCTAGAAATGAATGGCATCATTGTGGGCAAACCACATACCTCGGAGATTGCCCGGGAACGCTTGCGCGCTATGAGCGGTAACGCGGGATACCTACATACCGGACACTGCGTGATCGATACCGCCACTGGGAAGCTCGCGCAGGGCGTATCAACGGCTGTTGTGTATATTGCTCATCTGAGTGATGCGGATATTGACGCCTATATTCGCACCGGCGAACCACTTCATGTTGCTGGATCATTCACAGTTGACGGTTTTGGCGGCCCGTTCGTCGAAAGTATTGAAGGTGACTATCACGGCATTGTGGGCATCTCGTTGCCGCTGTTGCGTTCACTCCTTACCGAGCTAGGTCATTCAATCACAGAATTTTGGGCCATCGGAGATCTGTCATGACTCATCGGTAGCAACCGATCTGCCGAAGCTGACGGCCGTGAAAACTGACTGTGGGGCTCACAACGACGAAAGTCATTGCGAGCCCCACGTGCTCGTTTTCAGCCTGACAAGCCTCAACTACAGCAAGCGAAGTCTCAGCCGTTAACGCCTATCACACCCGGTAGTCGATTGGTTCGTGGAATCCCGAGTAGCTCTCCGAACGCTCCGCCATCGGCACCCAGTCACGCGCTTGGGCGCCGATATAAACCTGCCGTGGCCGGCCGATGCGCTGAGTTGGATCGTCTACTAACTCATGGTATTGCGCAATCCATCCGGGCAGGCGGCCTAGGGCAAACAGCGGGGTGAACATTTTTGTTGGGAACCCCATCGCCTTGTAAATAAGTCCCGTGTAAAAATCAACATTCGGATAGAGGTTACGTTCCACAAAATAGTCATCTTCCAAGGCGATTTGTTCAAGCTCGCGAGCCATATCGAATAATTCTTCATCACCGTACAAGGCGCCAAGAATATCGTCTGCGAGTTCCTTAACAATCGTGGCGCGCGGATCATAATTCTTGTAGACCCGGTGTCCGAACCCCATGAGTTTAACGTTATTCTTCTTGTCTTTAACCTGGGTGACGAAGTCCTTAATCGGAGTCCCACTTTCCCGCAGATGGTCAAGCATAGACAAAACCGCTTCGTTGGCACCGCCATGCAATGGGCCCGAGAGCGCACCCACCCCGGCTGCAATCGATGCATAAATATTAGCGTGGGCTGAACCGACCAGTCGGACGGTCGACGTCGAACAATTCTGTTCGTGGTCTGCGTGGAGGATGAAGAGTTTATCAAGCGCATTAACAATAGTTGGATCCACGTCGTGGTTTTGGTAGGGCAACGCAAACGTCATGCGAATGAAATCTTCAGTGTACGACTTCGACGAATCTGGATAAAGCAACGGCAAACCCGTCGATCGCTTCGAAATGTAGGCAATCATCGTTGGTAACTTTGCCAACAACAGTACCGAAGCGAGGTTGCGTTGTTCTTTGTCTTGCGGATCTAGCGTGTCTTGGTAGTAAGTACCCAATCCTGCTACGCCAGCTTGCAGGATTGACATCGGGTGACCTGAGGACGGGAAGGCAGTGAAGAACGACCGAAAATCTTCATGCAACAAGGTATGCCGTTTGATACCACGAGTGAACTTCGACAGCGACTCGACATCCGGTAGCTGTCCGTAGATCAGCAAGTAGGCAACTTCAAGGAAGGAACAATGAGCAGCTAATTGCTCGATAGGGTAACCGCGATACCGGAGAATTCCGGCGTCACCGTCGATATAGGTGATCTCCGAAGCACACGAAGCGGTGTTAGTGAACCCTGGATCTAGCGTTACTGTTCCTGTTGTCGAAAGGAGGGAATTGATTTTGAATCCGTCATTTCCTGACACTGCGCGGACGCGTTCCAGTTCGAGCTCCTGGCCATCCACGTTGAGGTGCGCGTTGTTGGGCATAATGCGTCTCCTTAGCTTTCCTTACCGCTCAACATCGAAACGGTGCGATATAAGACACATTACAACACTTCACAAAAAATGTTTTGATATTGAGATAAAAGCAAAAGTAAATCCCTAGGCCAAGATTAGCTAACTGCAACCTTCACCTAGGGACGTCGGCGATTAATCGTTGATACCCTGCGGTAAATTGGCGATAATCGGATGGTCTTTTGCTACCGGACCAAGCTTCGTAGCTCCACCCGGCGAGCCGAGGTCATCAAAGAACTCAACATTTGCCCGGTAATATTCACTCCACTCTGCCGGTACATCGTCTTCATAATAGATGGCTTCAGTAGGGCACACTGGTTCGCAAGCGCCACAATCCACGCACTCATCCGGGTGAATATACAGTGAACGTTCGCCTTCATAGATGCAATCGACTGGACATTCATCAACGCATGCCCGATCTTTAACATCAACACATGGCAATGCGATTACGTAAGTCATGAGTTCCTCTTTCTATTCGTTACGCTGGTTCAATTATCTGCCCTTATCCGTCGTTTTGCCACCGGGCGCTAACTTGGGTGAGGTGATCTAGTTAATTCTTAAGTACCAATCATTCATTGGCATCGCACCTGCGGAAGGGCATCATAGTGGACCGTATGTTGAGAGTCTTCTACAACCTCGCCATTAAGCGTCACCGTACGTCCGACATCAACGGAGAAGCCATCTTTGGAATATGTCGACGGCTCACAGTCTGCAGCTGGATTGATTTCGGTTTGCGCTTTAACAATTCCATACGGTTGACCTTGATGGACCTGAACATCAAAATACTTCGTCGACCACAGGCGAGTTGTCACATTCGAACCATGAACAAACGATTCAACAACCACACCGTATGGCGTGGTGTTCTTCCACTTCACAAAGATCTGATCGTACCAGATCGTCGATTCTAGGCCTCGTGGGTAGCGATCATAGTAAACCGAGTGCGGCGTGTGAGCCACATCTTCAAGCCCAGCACGATACCCCACATTGAATATGTTTGTGGCAAGTTGCGACAATCCACCACCTAACGCAGTAGACGGGAAACCATCAACAAGCACACCGGAGGATACAAATCCTCGTGATTCCTCTAACGGACCAAGCGCAGTTTGCAAGTCGAAGGTCTCCCCTGGCCTAACCAACGTGTTAGTGACATATTTCGAACCTACAATAAGATTCGTGGTTCGTACCGGGTCTGAAGTTAACGGCGTTGTTATTTCCGAAACAACTTCGGTGACACCCAAACCTTGTGCATCAGCGGTAGAAAGTTCGGGCTTGACCACGTCGATCGGCACAGTGATTGTGCGATTACTGGTGTTAACTACATTTACTAAACGGGTAGTAAATTCTTCAATGTTTATCCCCTCACCGTCTTGCGAATCAACGATATGCACCGCAGAGTTCTCGATAGATATCGTTGCGTCTTTCGCCGGGAGAAGAAGGCCAGGCTTTGCTGCGTCAACTAGTCCCATCAGTTTGTCATTATCGACACCGACGGAGAACGTAGCAGCATCGTGACCGATCACTAGTATCTGCGCTACCTGACCGCCAGAGAGTTCAATAAGTTCTTCTTTGAGCTCTAGTGATAACGGTTGGGAGATCAGTGGCTCAATCATTGCGTCAACAAAATCTTGGGCAGCCTCAGTGGTTATTTCAGGTTTGTGAACTGTCGCTGGCAGTGTCAAAACCTCGCTTCCGGAGAACCATTCCTGCGTCACGGTATCAATTGCAGAATCGATATCTAGAATGATACCGTCGTGCGATTCCGTAACAGTTGCCTGCCCTTGTTCGAGAGATATTTCGGCGTTAACCGGCTCTAGGACAGTTTGCTCGGCGATCGCCGTCAGTGAATTCGTTAAATTCTCTTGATTAGCAGTGACAACCGCTGAGCCGTTCTCACCACCAAAAATATCGCGCCACAAGCGTATCGGGTTCAAGGAGAATCCAGTATATCTCTCGAGTGTGGCATCATAGTCGATGGCTAGTTCTACACCGGCAGGATCAAACGTAACCGGTTCTGCCTCAGTTTGGGCTAACTGAACTGGGCGGGATTGGGCGAGTAGCGGTTCAAGTTCACTTGCGAGCGCTTCGCGCGCTTGTTCTTGGGTGAGCCCAGAAACGTCAACACCCGAGACTTTGGTGTTGTTCGGAATATAACCAGAAAATGAATACGCCATGCCGAGATAGAGCAAGACGACGAGTACTGCGAAACCTGCACCGATTTTCTTTAGCGAGATATTCGGTAGGTTAAGTGCGTTAATGGGCACGATACTTTACTCCTCGTTCCGCGTTTCATTCACAACCGTAGCACCACTTCCACCTGCCCGATCGGTGCGTCCGAAGAATCTATCTATCAGTACTGGCAACCATAACGCAACAGAGCAAAGCAACAACCACACATCATCGGCCCACGCGTAATCAGTGTAGAGGGCGATATTTGCTGGCGGGAAGTACAAAAGCCAAACCGTCGCTACACAACCTACGAGCGCGTAGCAGACCCAGCCAAGCATGCCAGCCAAGCGCACAGTTAACCACGCTCCCGAAGCAACAATTCCGGTTGCTAGAGCCAAACCGATCCACGGCTGGTCTAGTGGCCCAGAATAGGCCACTAGCGACATCACTGCCGATAACGCACCGAGAACAATTCCAGCGAGAACACGGATCATGAGCTCGTTACTTTCCGTTCGCACGCTTCCGGCGAGCAGCTTCGCGGAGGCGTTCGGTGGTGCTCAAGATGACCTTGCGCACGCGGACGACTTCTGGCGTTACTTCGATGCATTCGTCGTCGGCAGCAAATTCGATACACTCTTCGAGTGTGAGCTTGCGGCGGGCTTGCAATGTTTCGAAGGCATCTGCGGTTGCCGAACGCATATTCGTCATTTCTTTAGCTTTGACGACGTTGACTTCCATGTCTTCGTTACGTGCGTTTTCACCGACAATCTGACCTTCGTAGGTTTCTTCACCTGGGTCGACGAAGAACGTGCCGCGATCCTCAAGACGTTGTAGTGAGAACGCAGTTACTTGGCCAGCACGATCGGAGACGAGCGAACCGGTGTTACGCGATTCGATTTCGCCGGCCCATGGGCCGTAGCCTTCAGAAATTGAGGCGGCGATACCGGTACCGCGAGTTTGGGTAAGGAATTGGGTACGGAAGCCGATCATACCGCGCGATGGGAGGACGAACTCCATCCGCACCCAACCACTGCCGTGGTTGGACATGGTTTCCATCTGTCCCTTACGGGCGGCCATCAGCTGAGTGACAGCACCAAGATGTTCTTCTGGAACGTCGATTGTTGCGCGCTCCCACGGCTCGTGCACGACACCGTCGATCACACGCTTCACAACTTGTGGCTTGCCCACCGTAAGCTCGAAGCCTTCCCGGCGCATCGTTTCAACGAGGATCGCGAGCGCGAGTTCACCACGGTCTTGTACTTCCCACGCATCTGGACGGTCGGTTGGCAAAACTCGGATCGAGACGTTGCCAACGAGTTCTTGGGTGAGACGATCGCGAACCTGGCGGGCGGTTAGCTTGTGCCCCTTGACCTTGCCAGCTAGTGGCGAGGTGTTGATTCCGATGGTCATCGAGATTGCTGGGTCATCAATATGGATACGTGGCTTGGGTCGTGGATCTTCAAGATCGACCAGCGTTTCACCAATCATAATGTTTGGCATACCGGCCACCGCAACGATATCACCTGGGCCAGCAACTGTAGCTGGGACACGTTCGAGACCTTGGGTGCGCAAAAGTTCGGTAATGTGGACCCGTTCGATATCCGAATCTGGGCCGTTAGCTAATCCAACCCACGCACCCTTTTTCAGTTCACCGGAGTAGACACGCACAAGCGCCAAACGTCCAAGGAACGGGGAAGCGTCAAGGTTGGTTACCTGAGCAACGAGCGGCGCATCAGCCTCATACGTTGGGGCTGGAATGTATTCCAAAATTGCACGGAAAAGTGGCTCCAAGTTCTCGTTAGCTGGCAGTTCGCCGTCGGCCGGTTGGACCGTATCGGCGCGTCCAGCTTTAGCAGCTGCGTAGATAACCGGAATATCCATCAACCGTTCGAGGTCAAGATCAGCTTCGTCAATATCACCTGCGAGGTTCAACAGCAGATCTTGGGCTTCTTCAACGACTTCGGAAATCCGTGCGTCAGGACGATCTACTTTATTGATGACGGTGATAACCGGCATATTAGCTTCCAGCGCTTTACGCAAAACAAAGCGCGTCTGTGGCAACGGACCTTCGGAAGCGTCAACTAACAAAACCACCCCGTCAACCATGGACAATCCACGTTCGACTTCGCCAGAGAAATCGGCGTGGCCTGGGGTGTCGATGACGTTAATCGTGACGCCTTCTGGCGCTCCGAAATCAGCAGCTGACGGTCCGTGGTAGGTAATAGCGGTATTCTTCGCGAGAATGGTAATGCCTTTTTCGCGTTCCAAGTCCCCCGAATCCATAACACGTTCGCCAGTTTTTTCCACTGTTGCGCGCGCATCAAACGCGCCGCCTTGCCAGAGCATGCCGTCCACCAGAGTGGTCTTGCCGTGATCGACGTGTGCAACGATGGCAACGTTTCGTAGATCGGCGCGTGTTTGAGTCATATATTTCCCTTAATAAAGATTTTCTGATAGATAGTGCAAGTTTACGCTGTCATGTGAGCAGACTTCGCATACAGTCTAAGAAATGCGAGCCAACGAACAACCTGCGACAATGACATTATGGATGTAATCATACGTGGTGAAGGCAGCCGGCTGTGGGCTTATCTTTTGTGGTTTTTGGCAGCCATTATTCTGACTGCTTCAACGATTAATGGAGGCATAGCAGAACTCCTCTTTGCTTTGCCGTTATGCCTCCTTATCGGGTTTATTGCCTGGATAGGTTGGTGGAATCCAAGATTAGTTGTCACCGCTGACGGCATCCGTGTCGTTAATGTCTTCCGCGAACATCTCATCCCGTGGGCAGATTTCTCTGAAGCGCAAAATCGTTGGGGACTTTATCTGTTGACTCGCTCGCACAAAACGTTTGCGGTGTGGGCGTTGCCGAGCCGGGTTGGCTTATTGCAAAATTCCTGGCGCGACCGCAAGAAGGCCGCGCCAGACGACATCGATTGGAAGGCCGATACGGTATGCCAATACGCCCTGCCACTGACCTTCACCGCTGATTCGCTCAATATTCGCAACCATGCAATCCGCTCCGATGCCGCTTTACGACGCCGACTTGCCCCGCACCTTGCTGGTTGGGAAGAGACCAGTACTACTCATTTTATTCCGGTACATATCATCGGTTCGCTTGCATTGTTTGCACTGACTGTTGCCATGTTTATCTGGCGCTAAGCTACCGCACACCTCAGCTACCACGCTTAGTCCTGCTGCCAGGTCTCCCACAGCGAAGCGTACTCGCCACCTAACGCAACGAGTTCTTCGTGACTGCCAAGTTCAGCAATCTTACCGTCGATCATGACGCAGACTCGATCTGCATCGTAGGCAGTGTAGAGCCGGTGTGCGATTGAGATAACGGTGCGCCCTTCGAGCACGCGCGCGAGCGCGAGTTCGGCTGAACGCGCAGCCGTGGGATCGAGCAAGGACGTAGCTTCATCAAGAATCACGATATCGGGGTCGAGGAGCACGATGCGCGCTAACGCGAGCTGTTGCGCTTGATCCGGAGCTAGTTCGAGTCCACCGGAACCAACTTTGGTTTCCAGTCCCTCCGGTAGCTCTTTGACCCATTGTGCGTCGACGATGTCGAGCGCATCCCATAGCCGCACATCTTGTGCTTCAGGGGCAGCGAACCGCAGATTTTGGGCAAGCGTCCCCACAAATATATGGTTTTCTTGGGTTACGAGGGCGACGTATGAGTGAACGCGCTTTTCTTCAATTTCGCTCACCTCTACCCCGCCGATACGAATTCGGCCAGCCGAAGGCGGGTTAATACCGGCAATCAGGCGACCAAGGGTAGATTTTCCTGCTCCCGACGGGCCGACGATCGCGAGCCGTTCACCTGGTACCACATCGAGATCGACGTCGTGCAACACCTCGACACCGTCACGATACGAGAATGACACATCGCGAATTTCGATGGCCTCACCAATGGGGAGGTCTTCGCCGGTGATCCGGTCGGATTCAACTTGGCTGACGCCGAAAATACGTGCGAGGGACACCGAGGCGAACTGTATTTCGTCAATCCACCAGGATAGTTCGTCGACTGGGCCGCGCAACTGCTGCGCGTAGAGGGCCACCGAAATAACTGCACCAACGGTGACGATGCCTTGCCCGATAAGCCACGACCCCCATACGACGGCGATGATGACCGGCGAGAACAACGCCACCACCATGCCGAAGGAGAAGAAAGCGCGCATGAGCGCTGCATATCGTTCATTTGTCCATTTCTCTTCTAGCAACACCGTAGTACGCGCCGTCCGATAGGCGCCCATGTGGAGGGCATCTACGGTAGCGGAATGTTCCACCGTTTCGGTCACATCACCCGACATTTCCGCGTTGAGTGCGGAAGATGCCAAGTATGCCGCAATCGTACGACGTAGATATTTACGCACAATAAAGAACACTGGTACGAAGGACAACGCCACGACGAACCCCACTCGCCAATCGATCACGAGCGCCGCAACCACAGTAACGAGGATCTGCAATACGAGCAATGTGATTCGTGAGATACCAACACGCACGATGTACTCGATGCGATCGACGTCGGACGTGGTTCGTCCCAGCAGGTCGCCAGTACCGGCGGCTTCCACCGTCGAAATCGGCAGATGGGTCACCGTGTCAACGAGGTCAATACGTAACCGGTGGAAGAACCGCTGACCGAGTGCGCGTGAAAGATACTCACCGAAACCAGCCAGCACCGACTGGATGGCCACTGCACACACCAGCACAATAATGTTAAACCGGATGGCACGTGCTGGGTCTGGTTCGTTGATTGCATCGAAAGATCGACCTATGATCCACGGCGTCACAACGCTCGCGAGCGCAACGCAGAGCTGGATGACCAGCACGATCGTGATGTCGCGTTTGAAATACCGACCTAGCTGGGCAAGCTGGCGAAAAATCGTAGCGTTATTCGCTATTGGTAACTTCATACCTGATGCTCCTGAGTTTCTTCTTGCCCGCGGTGAACGATGGCGTGGACGTATGGATCGGCGGCCACGTGTTCGTAGGTTCCGCGCATACGCTCCGAACCGTCGGGGTTGAGGACGATCACCTCGTCAGATTGATGTAAAACAATTGGCGATACTGACACGATCACCGTCGTTCTCCCGGCGCGCTGGGTGCGCAGCGCGGATGCGATACGCATTTCAGTGTGCGAATCGACCGCAGATGTGGGTTCGACGGCGATCAAGATCGGTGCTTGGGTCACCAGCGCGCGTGCGAGCGCGATGCGTTGGCGTTGTCCGCCGGAAAGTGAGCGCCCTCGTTCAGCCACGTAATCGTCGAGTCCGTCTGTGAGGCCAAGAACGATATCGTGTGCGTCGGCCACGCTCAACGCGGCGTCTAAAACATCTTCGGTTGGCATGTCCGGGTGTAGCATGTGCTCGCGGTGGGCGGTTCCCGAACCGTCGCCGGTGTCATGCATCTGGTCGGCAACTGACCGTACTTGTGGTAGTTCAGCACGCGAACCGGCAAGGTTTGACCGCAGTCGGCCTTGGAAGAGTTGCGCGGTTGCACCGGAGAACACGACTGCTTGACGCACCTGTGCCAACGCAATGTCGGATAAGTGCACACTGTGATGCCCGGATTCGTCTTCCCATTGGACGAGCACCGGATACTGGTCATCTGTACGCGCCAACCGTTGCGCCAGTTTGGCGGAGATTTCAGGCTGTGCGCTGACGATGACCGTGAGCTTGCCGGCCGCAATGGTAATGTTAGCGGTTTGGTCAGTGAGCGATGCGCTCTCCCATCGTGGCTCGCAGACAGTGGGGTCAACATCGTTATCGCTGGTTAGTGGCGTGGAATCCATGATTCGTGAGGTTCGCCGGGCACCAACGCGGGCATCGGTAAATATTTGTAAGAACTGGGTTGCGGAGGATACGGGGACCGAGAGGTAGACGGTGTAGCCGAAGAAGGCGACGAGTTCGCCGTAGGTCAGTTGTCCCGCATAAACCTCCCACAAACCCAGTGAAATAACGACGACGGTGAAAATGGCTGGTACCGCCGTAGTCAATCCACCGAGAATCGCTTGGATAAATGCGGTACGGATGCCGGTATCCATCACGTGCTCAGATTGGGCACGGTAGCGCACGTTGTAGGTATCTTCTCCGCCAACACCACGTAGCACGCGTAGCCCGACGACGGCGTCGGAGGCTAACGTGGTGAGTTTTCCGCGTTCTTCACGGTTGGCGCTCAAGCGTTGATGGAGTGGCTTAATCAGGAGTGACATTGCCAAGATCGCAATAGGCAGGCCGATCACGACAATCAGGCCAAGTTCTAGATTGGTACGCAACATCATCACCGCGATGACGAAGAACGAAGCTGCTGAGGCTGCGATAGCGGGCACTCCGTAAAGGAAATTACCAATTTTTTCGGTATCGGAGGTAACAGATGCAACGATTTCGCCAGCGGGAATTTGTTCTCGACCACCACCACGTATCGTTGAAATGTGGCGAATAATAGTACGGCGCCAGCCGAAATCGCCACGCATCCATGAGGCGACAAGAACAAGTTCACTAAAGGAGCCAATTGCACGAACAAGGATTACGGAGGTGAGAATCAGGCCGCCAGGAATGAGGGCTGAGGTCATTCCGCGTTCGAGTCCAGAATCGAGAAATATTCCCAACGCCCACGGGATCAGTGCAGATCCGACGAACATCAATAGTGACATGACGAAAGCACACAACAATAATCCTCGGTTGACTTTCACCGTCGACCATAGCAGTGATCGGTGGTTAGCGACGGGGGTTGCGCTAAATTCGAGGAATTCTGGCCAGTTGCGCGGTTGTGGCCCGAGTTCGAACTTTCGTGACGTAACCGAGGAATGCCGTGTCTTTTGGATTTTTTTGAACGTCGAGGACGTCATTGTATGAGTATTACGGAAGAACTGGGCAACCATGGTGAACTTTCGTTGTGGGGTAGCCAAAAAGACGTTAAGGCTACGTAGTGTTGTGAGCAAAACCGAAACTGACACAACGAGACCGGCCGATACATATCGGTCCGGTCTCGTTGGACGCATCGAGAAACTAGCTGAACAATTCCTTGTTCGCTATTTTCAGGTTGAGCTTACTTGGTGTAACCAATGTGCTCTGGCAGGAAGGTCTCGAATGCGGTTGCACCGTAGTTAGCGAGGTCTCCTGGAATTGCACGCAAAGTTGCACGGTAGTACAGCGGGATAGTCATAACGTTATCCCAGATGATTTCGTCAACTTCATTGGTAAGCTTGACACGCTTGTCATTGTCGGTCTCAGAGGCGATCTTCTCGATGTATTCAGCGATCTTTGGATCGTCAACCTTAGAGAAGTTTGAGGAGGAACCTGGACCGTAGATTTGTCCAACGTTTGCCATTGGGTATGGCGTTCCGCGCCAGCCGAAGGAGATTGCTTCAAACTCGCCAGATTCGAGAACGTTAGAGAACTCTTTTGGCGGGGTGTCAACGAAGACAACGTTGATGCCAATTGCCTTCATGTGCTCCTTGAGCAAAGCAGCAGCGGATTCGGAAGCTGGGATGCCGGTCAGGCGGGTGAAGTTGAAGGAGAGTGGCTTACCGTCCTTCTCGAAGAACTTGGTGGACTCGTTCATGGTGTAGCCCAGATCTTCAAGATCCTTCATTGCGCCTTCTGGATCAAACTTAACTGCGTGATCTTCGTAGCCGGCCTGGCCTGGCATGAAGAAGTGGTTACCAAGCGAAAGATCTAGACCTTCGACCGGCAAGCCAGCCATATCGGTGGCGAGGAAGTCAGCGGAGTCAATACCCTTTTGAATTGCCTGACGCACCTTCACATCTGAAAGAGATTCAGCGTTTGAATTTAGCGTGATATGACGCCAGCTAGTTGATGCGGACTGCTTGACTTCAGCGTTCTGACGTCCCTTAACGAGTTCGTATGTAGGAGCGTCAAGGATCTGGTCAACGATGTCAAGCTCGTTGTTAGCAAATGCTTGTGCCTGAGCCTTGGTATCGAGAACCGAGAAGGTTACAGCGTCAAGCTTGGCGGTATCGCCCCACCACTTTTCGTTACGTTCAAGAGTGATGCGCTTTGCGCCATTATCGATGCTCTTGAACTTAAATGGACCGGAAACGAACTGGTTGAGAACATTAACGTCATCAGTCCATCCATCGTTAAACATTGCTGGATCAGAGAAACCAGCAGCGGGGTATGCGGTGCCGAGCACTGAAGACCAGTCCGGGTATTCGCGATCAAATTTTGCAATGACCTGGAATTCATCCCGGCCTTGTTCGATCGAGATAATACGGTTCCAACCATCGGTGGAAGCACAATCGAAGCCAGTATCTTCTGACTTACATGCATTCCAGCCCGCCTGGTAATCGGCAACGGTGATTGGCGTTTCGCTGTACCACTTCGCCTCAGGGTTGAGATTAAGGGTGACGGTCATCTTCGCATCGCCATCAGCCTTAGTATCAACATCATAAGACTCGAGGAAGTTCTTGTTTGGTTCCCACGTAGCATCGTCAGCGTAGATAAAGTTACTACCTAGGGCGTAGCTCCAAATATCTGAGTTTTCAACTGTATTACCGTTGACGTGAAGTGGGTTGTAATTGCTTGGCATCGACGCGATAGCCAGACGCAGGTCGCCGCCATCCTTCAAATCGGCTGGATCAACCTTATTGTAATCTGAGGCAGGCAATGATGCGGACTTGCCATCAGAGCCGGATTCGGATGAAGCCGGGCCAGAACATGCGCTGAGTACGAGCGCTGAGGCTGCGACTAACGCAAAGCCTGCTTTCTTGATTCCCATAGTGGTCCTCCTTTAGGACGTGTCTCCGACGATTTCTTCCGGAGCGTTATACCCACCATATGCTACTTTGCAGTAAAAGGTAAATTTATTTACTTAATTTTTAAGGAAATGTGGAATAAAATACATTCGGGCAGATAGTTTACTATCTGCCCGAATGTATTTTATTCATAGTTTAAAGGAACAATTACTTTCCTAGAAAAGCTTGAGAGCTCGCGGATAATAGCAAGCTGCCTTGTGATCGTCCCCAAGAATTTGGAAGTCCGGATGCTGAGCTTCGCACTTGGCCTGCTCCCCGTCAGAAAGTGTCTTATATAGCGGACACCTTGTCACAAAACGGCACCCCTTAGGCGGGTTAGCCGGGGAAGGCAAATCACCTTCGAGAATGATTCGATCGCGGCTCTTCTCCTTGCGCGGATCTGGAATCGGGATCGCCGAGAGTAAAGCTTGAGTATATGGATGCTGCGGATGCTCAAACACAGCTTCCACATCACCAACCTCAACAATCTTACCCAGATACATCACGGCAACGCGATCAGCGATGTGCCGAATGACTGACAGATCGTGAGCTACAAACAAGTACGAGAGAGACATCTTTGATCGTAGTTCATCCAGAAGGTTGATCACACCGGCCTGAATGGAAACGTCGAGTGCCGAAACTGGCTCGTCAAGAATCAATAGCTTCGGTTCTAGTGCAAGCGCACGAGCAATTCCAATACGCTGACGTTGGCCACCAGAGAAGTTGCGTGGATAGCGATTGACGTGCGCTGGTTCCAGGCCAACCATCGTCAGAAGTTCTTCGACACGCGCAGGGATATCTTCCTTCTTCCACCCGCCGTAGCGCAATGGTTCAGCAATGATATCGAAAACCGGGAAACGGGGATCAAGTGACGCCATGGGATCCTGGAACACAACCTGCAGATCCTCACGGATGCGTTTCCGATCTGCACGCTTGAGCTTTGCAGTATCTTCACCCATCACCACGATCTTGCCGTTTTGTGGTTTAACAAGATCAAGAACCTGCATCAAGGTAGTTGTTTTACCGGAACCCGATTCTCCAACAAGACCGAGCGTCTCACCGGCGCGGATATCCAAATCGATTCCATCGACAGCATGGACAGTGCCCACCTGGCGGCGGAACACCGACCCCTTCATCAACGGGAAGTAGCGCGTCATACCTTCGATACGCAAAACTTCTTCGCGATCTTCGCGCGAACCTTCAAACGGTGGCGGAACAGCGGCTGGAAGTGGATAGATATCGGTGTACTTACGGGATTCGTCGCGGATTTCATCTGCGCGCTTACATGCGACACGATGACGTGAACCATCGGAACTATGAACATCGGCTAAATTCGGTTCGCCATCCAAACATGCTGGCTGCGCAACTGGGCAACGCGCCGCGAACGGACAGCCCGTTGGCTCAAACAGCATCGATGGCGGATTACCTTCGACTGCAGCTAATTGGTATTCCTTGCGAGAATCCAAACGGGGCAACGAACCGAGCAAACCTATCGTGTATGGCATTGCCGAGTGGTAGAAAATCTCATCAACAGATCCAGATTCAACAACGCGTCCGGCATACATCACTGCAACCTTGTCGGCGATACCAGCGACCACACCCAGATCGTGGGTAATCATGATGACTGCAGCGCCGAGCTCATTTTGCGCTTTGCGTAAAACGTCAAGGATCTGCGCTTGGATAGTGACGTCGAGAGCCGTGGTTGGTTCGTCAGCGATAATCAGTTCCGGCTTGTTTGCGATTGCCATTGCGATCATCGCACGCTGACGCATACCGCCGGAGAATTCATGCGGGAAGGCTTTGATTCGGATTTCCGGATTAGGAATACCGACCATCGTCAACAGTTCAATCGCTCGTTCATGGCAGTCATTATCCGACAACGATGAATCGTGAACTTTAAGCGCTTCCGCAATCTGATCGCCAATCGTGTAGACCGGGGTCAGCGCCGAAAGCGGATCTTGGAAAACCATGGCGACAGTCTTACCGCGCACCTGCGACATGTAGGCATCGGAGCGACCGAGGACTTCAGTGCCGTGGAGTTTAACTGAACCTTCCACCTGAGCAGACTGGTCAAGGAGACCCATAATGGCCATCGACGTTACCGACTTACCAGAACCCGACTCGCCCACGATACCAAGAACTTCACCGGAGTTGACCGAGAAATTAACGCCACGCACTGCATGGACTGAACCATCTTCAGATGGGAAACGTACGTGCAGATCGGTAACGTCAACAATCGGAGTTCCTGGTTGCGCCTGAGGAAAATCCTCAGACTCAAATGTTACAGTTTCATTTTTCTTGCTCATGCGTCTCCTCCAGACTTAGAGGTTGGATCAATAGCATCACGCAGACCGTCGCCAATGAAATTCACTGAAACCAGCATGAATACGAGTACGAGTGCTGGTGGCACAAAGAGCCAGGAGTGAGTCAGTGCAGAAGACTGACCTTGACCGATGAGGCCACCGAGAGAAATCTGTGGATCCTTAATACCAAGACCAAAGTATGACAACGTTGTTTCGGCAAGAACCGCACCTGCAATCCCGAGTGTGAAGTCGATAATCAACAACGAGGAAATGTTAGGAATGATGTGCCGAATGATGACAACGAACGGCGGAACCGACATGTACTGAGCCGCATGGACGTAATCCAGGTTCTTGACCGACATAGTTAACGAACGTACAACACGGGCAGTGAGCATCCAGCCGAAGAGCGCCAAAAGGAAGATCAATACTGGCACTGATCCGCTTTGACCGCCTAGACGCTGGTTAATAACTGCGATCAGCAAGAATGATGGAATAACGAGCATCAGATCGATAATCCACGAGCCTGCCTTGTCAATCCATTTACCGAAGTATGCAATCGACGAACCAAAGAGAGCTGCCCACCCGGTTTGCAAGAAGGCTACGGAGAAACCGATCATCAGCGAAGTACGCAAACCTTGAACAGTAAGCGCAAACAAGTCGCGACCACGGTTATCCGTACCAAACCAGTGATTGGTGCTTGGCGCTTGGAGCGCTGCTGTTCGATCACGTGTGAGGTAGTCCCACGGGCCGATATATGAGCCAAAAAGTGCAAAGGAAATCACGGCAATGAGCATGAAGACGCCGAGGACTGCTGTTTTGTTCCGTAGGAAACGACGGCGAATAAGTTGGCCACGGGTGAAGCGATGTGCGCTTTCTAAGCGTTGGACAGCATCTTTATTGAGCTGAGCTTGGACCTCATCGACTTCGGCCTGGGTGACCATTGGGGAATGTGGAGTTGTAGTCATCAGCCTACCCTCACTCGTGGATCAACAATTGAGATTGCAACATCAGAAAGGAAAGCACCGGTGAGAGTACAGGTACCGGCGAACGCAACAACAGCTGCAGTTCCGTTGATATCAGAACCGGTAATGGTACCTACGGAGTAGATACCCATTCCGTTCCAACCGTATACCTGCTCGGTGATAGCGGCACCCAAGATCAGGGTTGCGATACCAAAGGCAAAGTAGGTTGCAATTGGAATAAGAGCGGTACGTAGTGCGTGCTTGCGAACAGCAGTTCCAAAACGGACACCCTTGGCGCGCGCAGTGCGCACATAATCTGCACCGAGAGTATCAAGCATCAAGTTTCGCTGAATACGCGAGTATGTAGCCACTGATGTCAAAGCCATACTAATCGTTGGCAGTAGCAAGTGCTGTGCGCGATCGAATAGCTGCGGGAAGAAACCGTCAGGCGGAATCGCAGATGTTGGACCAACGAAGTTGAAAATCTGGTAGCCAGCCGACTGGTTTGCCCATGTCGCGCCGATTTGTAAGAACACGGCAATAACCATGGCTGGAGTGGAAATGATAATCATCGATGCGAGTGAGATGACTCGGTCACGCTTGGAGTACTGATGAACAGCAGCCCAAGCTCCGAGGGAAACACCACCGATAATACCGATGAAGAAGCCAAGGAAAACAAGTTGTAGAGAAATCGGAACACGATTGGCAATTTCCATGTTGACGCTATCTCCCTTAGGAGAGTAGCCCCAATCCCAGTGGCTAATCATGCCAACCCAGTTCACAAAACGATCCAAGATAGGATCGGTTGGGTTGATGTTCCAGCCGGTTAGGCGTGCATCAACTGTGCGAACAACCTCTTCGTAAGGAATGTTCTTGCCTGAAGTGATTTCAGCTTCGATGAGCATCGACCGTGGATCAAGCTGAGTCCCAGCAATGAAATAGGCAAGAGTAACCGCTACTGCTAGCAAGAGCAGATAATTGAGCAGTCGCCGTAGAATGAACTTTAACATGCGAGGCTTTCTGTCCGGCGGTGTTCTCCGCCTCGCGGGGACGATAAAACACCGATTTTCTTATTCTCTTAACAGTGGAGTGTATACCGAAAGAATACTTCGACTCACATTCTACAGCGTGAATGTGGCTGATATTCCATTCGGAGAGTTGTTGTGATTACATCACCACACCGTAAAGGACCTTGATTCTTTGCTTACTATTTGTGTTTCGTCACTACAATTAGCATACGACTAACGTCCCGGTCTAGGCTTAAGACGTGCAGATCATCAATCTCTTACATCGCGGTCCACTGCCATACATGGCGGTGGACGCTTTACAGCGGTATCTCCATGAAAAAGTTGCTTCACTACAGGCGCCAGATAGCCTCATTTTATGGGAGTCACAGGATGCCTACACAGCAGGACGACGGACTCAGCAGCAAGACATTCCGGACGACGAAGTTCCGGTCATCTCCATGGACCGAGGAGGCTCTGTCACCTATCACGGACCAGGGCAACTCGTGATCTATCCCATTGTGAAAGTTCACCCACCAAAAGATGTTGTCGCTTTTGTCCGCAGTACAGAACAGGCATTAATTCACGCAGTAGACACTTTGGGCATTTCAGCGAAAGCCGTCGAAGGTCGTTCCGGGGTCTGGATCAGCGCCCGTGATATGCCAACCAGTGTGGAATCAAAGCTCTGCGCAATTGGCATCAAGTTCGCGGCCGACACCACGATGCACGGCATGGCCTTTAACGTCACCACTGACCTTGACCGCTTTATGCGGGTTATCCCCTGCGGAATCACCGATGCCGGAGTCACCTCACTCGCGCAACTCGGCGTCCATGCCTCGTTGAAAGACACTGCTCATCACCTTGTCCCTTATTTATGTCAGACATATCAGCAATTCCTTGAACGTCCCAGCGCGCAGATCACTGACCATCCGAACCCCGATCAGCTCTTAGACGAAGCTCTCACGCATCACCCCATTGTCCCCCACCGGACCGGCGTAGCATGGAAAACTAACAGAGAACCAAAGGAGGCGTCGTGGCCGTCGCAGACCGCGTAAACCCAGAACACCGCAAGTTGTTGCGCGTTGAAGAACGCAATCGCGAAACCCCTATCGAGAAAAAGCCTGAATGGATTAAAACAACGGCAACAGTGGGCGAACAGTACACTGATATGCGCAACTTGATGGAAGGGGCCAGCCTCCACACCGTGTGCGCCGAGGCAAACTGCCCAAACATCTATGAATGTTGGGAAGATCGCGAGGCCTCGTTCTTAATCGGTGGCGATATTTGTACTCGACGCTGCGATTTTTGCTTTATTAAGACTGGCCGCCCAACCAGCTATGACCGTGACGAACCACGTCGTGTCGCTGAATCTGTGGTGAGTATGAAGCTTAATTACGTCACTGTCACCGGTGTTACCCGAGACGATCTCGACGACGGCGCTTCGTGGCTTTACGCCGAAACGTGCCGGGAGATTCACCGCCAGTCCCCTACGACCGGCGTCGAACTCTTGATTGACGATATGCGAGGCGGGAAAGACTCCTTGCAACAGGTCTTCGATTCGCGTCCAGAAGTACTCGCACATAATCTCGAAACCGTACCGCGTATCTTCAAGAAGATCCGACCGGCGTTCCGTTACGATCGCTCCTTGGAGCTAATTGCGTCAGCATCCGATAACGGGCTCATCACCAAATCCAATCTTATTTTGGGTATGGGGGAAACCATGGACGAGGTTATTGAAACGATGCAAGATCTCAAGGACGCCAAGTGTGATCTGTTGACGATTACCCAATACTTGCGCCCGTCTCCACTCCACCACCCGATTGATCGCTGGTTGAAGCCCAAGGAATTTGTTGAGCTGTCAAAGATCGGATACGAAATGGGATTCGCTGGCATTATGGCTGGTCCACTGGTGCGTTCCTCGTACCGTTCGGGTTCGCTATGGGCCCGCGCAATGGCACACAAGGGCTGGGAAATCCCCGAAAACCTCAAAGCTATCGGAGCTTCTGCCGAGCACGGCTTAGGCGTTGGTGGCGGACATGCACGCCAAGAAGCCGCCAGCCTCGTTGCCCGCGGTTTCTGAACCACCTAACAGGTTCTCATCCAACTAGCAGTGGCTATATCGTGGACCCTGCCAGCAAACCTCTCGTCGGCTCAGTCAAAGAAAGCTTTCACCTGACTCATATCAACTTTGCCGTTAGCGTTCGTTGGCAAACTCGCCACCACGCTGAGATGGCGCGGCGCTTTGAATCGCGCAATATGCTGGGCAACAAATTCTCGAACCTCAGCAAGCTGTGGTACATCGGCGCCAGCATCCAACACGAGTGCCGCAGCGACCGCTTCGCCCCACACCGGATCTGGGATTCCCACCACGCACGCATCGCTGACACCGGGCATCTGAATAAGCACATTCGAGACTTCTTCTGGAATAACCTTCTCGCCACCAGTGTTGATCTGGTAGCGCACCCGACCCACAATCCATACGAAGCCATGCTCATCGCGGCGCGCCAAATCGCCAGTATAAAGCCAGCCATCTTTGAACGCTTCGGCGCTATAGCCAACGTCATGCCAATACTCACCGACCACATTCGGTCCGCTAATAACCAGCTCACCAAACTGCGCATCGTTGCCCGCATTATCGACGATTCGCGCCTGCACGTGCGCGAACGGTAACCCGATAGAGCCACGTGCTTGGTCCAGCAAATCTTGCGAAAGCATAAATCCTGAAGCTGCCGCCTCCGTCATCCCCCACACGTTCAGCGGGCGCAATCCCCGTTCTTCCATCTTTGCCAATAACGCAGGTGGGCACACAGCTCCACCAATAAGTGGCAGTCGGAAGTTACTGAGATCGAACTCAGAAAATCGCGGATGGGCCAGCAAAGCAGCATAAATCGTGGGAACCGCAAACATCATCGCCACACGATGACGCTCCAACTCACGTAACACACGCTCCGGATAAAACTCTCGAACAATCACGATAGTTCCGCCGTGGCTAAATAAATCGAGCGTTGTGCCATTAAACCCACCGATGTGGGTTAACGGGACGGTGACGAGTTCAACGTCGTGATGAGAGTATTCGAACCCTTCCCGAAAATTCTGCGAACCCCACCACAGTTGCTTGTAGGTCAGCCGTACTGCTTTGGGACGTCCAGTGGACCCAGAGGTGAACAGCAGCGCACCACCGTCGTCAGGCTTGACGTCCGCGCTCACTAGCTCACCACTCAAATCGCCGAGCAACCCGGCATAACTGTCACGTAACCGTTCCCAGTTCGTCGCCTCAGCCGAGTCCAGCGGAGCATGTTCATCATCGTCAATCACGAAAACGTCCGCAGGGAGCTCGCCAGCATAGCTCCGCGCGGTTTCCGGGTCCGCGATGACGACGGCGGGGCCAACAAAATCAAGTAACTCAGCAAGTTCAGGCCCAGCGAAACGATACGAGACGGGCGTGAAAATCGCGCCGATTCGCGCACAGGCCACATGTAGCAACACATGGTAGGGGCTGTTGCGGGCAACCAACACCACCCGATCATTAACCCCTACCCCGCGTTGGGCCAACAGCTTGGCCAACGCCACCGTCACATCGGCAGCCTGGCGTACGCCAATCGTTACCTCTCCATAGTGGATCGAGGCACGATGCGGGTGGGCTAACGCTGCTAAATCAAGGGATTGCGCCGGATTGTATTGCGGTTGTGGCAACCTCATGCACCTATCCAGTAGGCGTGCAGGATCTTCGCCATTGCCAGCAAATCTGCCGGGTTGGTGATTTCCCGGATCGAATGCATTGAAAGCATAGCCACGCCCACATCAACCGTGGTCATGCCGAAGCGGGTGGCCGTCAGCGGGCCGATTGTTGTACCGCACGGCACGTCGTTATTGGAAACGAACTCTTGAGTGGAGACACCGGCTTCGTGAGCGGCCCGCAACCAGGTTGCCGAGCCGATAGCGTCGGTCGCGTAGCGTTGTTGTGCATTGAGTTTAAGCAGTGGGCCACCACCGAGAATAGGGTGATGAGCTGGGTCGTGCTTGTCCATCTTGTTCGGGTTGATGGCGTGGCCGGCGTCGGCCGAGATACACGAAGATTGCGCAATAAACCGCCAGTATCCTTCGTCGCCAGCAAACTCGGTTGCGTCGACGATTCGGCGTAAGGTGCTTTCGAGAATTGGACCGGAAGCGCCGGTTGGCGTACCTGAACCCACTTCTTCGTGATCGAAGGCGACGAAGATGAGGACGTCGTCGTGTTCGACATCGGTTTGTGCGGTTGCGAGGAAAGCCTCCAGGGAGGCGAATACCGAAGTGAGATTATCTTGGCGACCAGCGCAGAAGAAGTCGTCGCCTGCCGCGCCGCCATAGATGCGGTATGGGGTGACATCGTAGGCAAACAAGTCTGTGCCGGCCACCTGCTCGGCGTCAATTCCGGCACTGGCACAAATGTAGTCCATGACTGATGCTTCGTCGCATGACCAGATTGGGTGGTAGTCCTGCTGGCGGGAAAGTCTTAGATCGTCGTTTTGCCCGCGATCCAGATGTGGTGCAAGTTGTGGAATGGTCATGACGGCGTCGGTCTTAACAAGGTGACGTTCACCTTCGGTGGTGACGATTTGGCCAGCAATGCCAAGATCGCGGTTCAGCCACGAGTTCAGGAGTGGACCACCATAAACTTCGACGTTGACTTGAGAGTATCCGGTAACCGTGGAGGTAGCTACTGGCTTGAGTTTGAACGACGGCGAATCGGTGTGTGATCCGATAATGCGCGCACCAGTGTTTTCGGTGAATGTCTGCGGCATCTGCCACGCAATCACTGCACCGCCAACCACCATGACACCGTGACGCTGGCCCGACCACGCTTCGGTTTGCTCGCTACGTACAAAACCAGCGTCGGTTAAGATGCGGGCAACGTTTTCTGCCGCATGGTAGGAGGTCGGTGATTGGGAGATGAATTCGCCGAACGCTTCGGCATAGGAACGAGGACTAAAAGAATCGAGGTAAGTCATACCTCATATTCTAGCCCTTTGGAGGTTACTCTGCGCGCAGAGCTCCGAGTAGAAAGAGCCACGCATCGTGGCCAGGGCGAATCAGATCGACGTGGTTTGTTCCCGGAACCATCGCGGTACGAATTGGAGTTTCCGCAATTTTTCGCGTTACCGCGGCTGGCACAGTTTGGTCATCTTCACCGTAAATGATCTGTACATTCAAACAGCCGTCAATATATCCAGTTTCACCGAGATCTGCACTGCGTACGCTCGGGTCGAATTTACGGTAGAGCTCTGGAAGCTGGATGGGCATCCCACCCATCCAGCGTTCGATTCCAGATACACCTGCATTAGCGCTTGCAAGTTCGGTTAAGTAGAAAAAGGGCGCCAAGGCAATCGCTCTGCGTGGGGGGAGTGCTGGATCCAAGGCAACGTCAAGAACTAAAGTTCCACCTAGGGAGTGTCCAATCCAGATCGCGTCGCTCAGATCGGTGCGGTTGGCTAAGAAAGATAGATCGGACATCGTCAATCGTGGGTTTCCACGTTCTTTACGAACCTCTACCAGCGCCACCCGGTAGCCCTCTTCCCCTAGAGCTAGAGCAGCAGGACGCGCATGTGCGAGTGTCATATCGGTCCGATATCCGCCCCCGTGAAGAAAAACAACACGTTGACCATCACGAGGCCCGTACCATTCGATGAATTGAGAGTCGTGCTCGCCATACGATTCGATTTCTTCACTGGCAACACTTAAAGCCGCCAGAGTCTGAAGGACATGGCGTTCTGGAGTTTCTGGTGTTACCTCATCAAGGAACATAGGAACTAGTATCACTCAAACATCGCTGAAACTCATGTCAAGAAGACCGTATTTGGACCGATGAGGCAATGACCACGAAATGAAATGGGCATAACACACATCATCACTGCGCCTAAGACCTAGTTAACGTCGGCGCCTAAGTCCATGACAAATGCGCGTTGCGCGGGAGACTCCACTGATTGCGGATTGTAGTCACGCTGGACGAGTTCAATAGCAGAATGGGGATCCATTCCGTCAAATACCGCAAGAATCGCGAGTGCAGTTCCGGTACGCCCGACGCCGCCAGCACAGGTAATTTCGACCTTCTTCTCCGCGGCACTTTCCCAAGCTTCACGCAACGTTTGTAGCGCTTGCGCAGAACGGCGCGGTAGCCGATAATCTGGCCAATCAATCATAATCGTTTCACCCGCGCGCGAGGAAAGAGTTTGCGCACCGAAACGATGACCAACAGAGGTAGTTAAAACGATGGACAGATCAGCAGCTTCATCGACTGCAACCTTCCATGAGCGTCCTCTGATCCGTCGTCCAGACGGGAGGGTAATGACACCTGGACCTTCATTCCATGTAGCCATCGTCGACCTCCTGATATTGACTCGCGAGCGTTTTCGCGTAATACAAAACTACCAATGCTTAGCTATATTTCCCTAGTAATAAAGCCTCCCTAGGGCACTTTGGCAAGCAATGTCACACCGACATGTTGATTTGGAACACATTTCTCCCCATTCCTGATAATCTTTACATCAAGACATCTTTATTTCCGCAGTCCCGCTCGAAGGAGAGTAGTAGACATGGTTGAGATCATTTATACCCACACAGACGAAGCACCAATGCTAGCCTCTGCATCCCTCCTGCCGATCATTTCATCCTTTACTGCCACAGCCGGAATAAAGGTCACTTCGTACGATATTTCGTTAGCTGGACGAATGATCGCTGCATTTAGCGATCAGCTTCCGCCACATATGCAACAACCAGACGCTCTCACCGAACTCGGAAAACTAGCCCAAAAGCCAGAAGCCAATATCGTTAAACTCCCCAATATTTCCGCGTCTCTTCCCCAACTTCTGGCAGCTATCAAAGAGCTACAAGACCACGGATATCCCCTGCCGGATTATCCTACGCAACCCACAACTGCCGCCGATCGCGATATCCGTCGCCGCTACGATGCGATCATAGGATCCGCAGTCAACCCAGTCTTACGCGAAGGTAACTCCGATCGCCGCGCACCCCAAGCGGTCAAAAACTATGCGCGATCCCATCCTCACCATATGGCTACCTGGTCCGCGGATTCGCAAACATTCGTCGCAACAATGCACAGCGGGGATTTTAAACACAACGAAGTATCCACCGTCGTCGAAAAACTCTGCCATGCAAAAATTATTTTCACTGCACTCGACGGATCATCCCAGACCATCACTCCGCACATCACACTCGACGCCGGCGACGTCGTTGATGCCAGCGTTATGGACGTCAACGCACTGGATACTTTCCTCACCGATTGCGTAGCAGCAGCGAAAACTCACGATCTTCTCTTTTCTCTTCACTTAAAAGCCACCATGATGAAGGTATCCGACCCGGTTATCTTCGGTCGTGCCGTTCGCGCGTTCTTCCCACGCACCTTCCAGCAGTTCGGAGCAGTGCTCCACGCCAGTGGCCTTTACGCAGATAATGGTCTGGGATCGATATTCACCGGTCTTGAAAACGCGCCAGATTTACGATCCGTTGCACCCGCCATTAAGGACTCCTTCGCAGCCGAATTATCTGCTGGTCCACAACTTGCCATGGTCAACTCCGATCAAGGCATAACGAATCTTCACGTGCCTTCTGACGTTATCGTTGATGCCTCAATGCCAGCGATGATTCGTAGCGGAGGGAAAATGTGGGGAGCCGATGGCCAATTGCATGACACAGTAGCCGTCATTCCTGACTCTTCCTACGCCGATGTCTATCAGGTAGTTATAGACGATTGCAAAGCTCACGGAGCCTACGATCCAGTCACCATGGGTAGTGTTCCCAACGTTGGTCTCATGGCGCAAAAAGCTGAGGAATACGGCTCACACGATAAGACCTTCGTCGCCCCAGATGCCGGGCGAGTTGAACTCATAGATGACAACGGAAAAGTCCTCCTGACCCGCGATGTTCACGACGGCGATATTTTCCGTTCCTGCGTTACTAAAGACGAACCGATTCGCAACTGGGTCGGCTTAGCGGTTGAGCGTGCTCGAATTTCTCAGACTCCGGTTATTTTCTGGCTTGATCCGCAACGCGCCCACGATCGGATCATGGCTGAAAAAGTCACGCACTACTTAACTGAGCACGACACCCACGGGTTGGATATACAGATACTGTCCCCTCGCCGGGCTACCGAAGTTACTGTTGAACGTATCCGATACGGGCTCGATACTATTTCAGCCACTGGAAATGTTTTGCGCGATTATTTGACTGATCTTTTCCCCATCATGGAGTTGGGAACGTCTGCAAAAATGCTGTCAGTAGTTCCGCTCATGGCTGGTGGTGGTCTATTTGAAACCGGGGCCGGCGGCTCCGCACCAAAACTTGCCCGCCAGCTACTTGAAGAAAACCATCTGCGCTGGGATTCACTTGGTGAATTTTTAGCTATAGCCGAATCCTTACGCCATGCGGGGAGAACAACGGGCAACTCGCGAGCATTAGTACTCGCTGACACCCTCGATCAGGCAACCGAGCGCGTGCTTTCTGAAGAGCGCTCTGCACAGGCGGGTGTGGGCCAACCTGATAATCGTTCATCTCACGTTTGGCTAGCTACCTATTGGGCAGGAGCGCTGGCTAACCAAAACAACGACCCGGAGCTGGCGCACGTATTTACACCGTTGGCGCAGCAATTAGAAGATCACTCTGGAGAAATCCAAGATGAGCTGATCACTGCTCAAGGTAAGCCCATTTCACTCGGCGGTTACTATCAGCCTGATCCGGAAGTACTCGAATCGACGATGCGTCCGTGCACACAATTTAATGACATTTTGGCTACTTTATAGAACGCCTCACTACATCATTCACGAACCTCACGTATCGGAACCGTCGCAAGATGGCGTGTAAAAGTGCTAACGTTTATGTCGTTTAGTTATTGACATTGAGGAAGGAACTATGACTCGATCACGCGCATGGCGGTTTATTCTTGGGCTACCAGTTGCCCTCGTCGCATTTACTGGATGTTCAAATTGTGTAGAGATTTCCGGTGATGAAGCATTGCAAAAAGCAGCAACCGAAATTGCGCCAGCGTGGGAAGGGCTTGAAACTGATTCTACAAAAAACTGGGACTTCTCCGCCGCAGATACCTCCACTTTCGATTCGTGCAAGGCGATCTCATGGATTACTATCCCCACTGGCGATGCCGATGAGAACTCCCCCTACGACGTCGCGCTATTCCACAACGGCGAATTTGTTCGTAGTGCTGAAGCACGCCCCTATCTCAGTAAGCCAGAGGTTTCGCGGGTATCTGATAAGGAAATCCAGATCGATCGCGTCTGGTATCTCGACGACGAGCACACGATGCCCAAGAAAGCAGTCGCCACCTACGTATGGAACGACGATAACTCCCGCATCAAGCGTACCGGAAGTTTGCCGCCAAACGACTTCGCAGCCGGCACCTTTAAGCCAGATGCCGAATAGCTCGTAAACGCTAGTAAATATAGGTGGCGGGGAACATCAACAATGATGTTCCCCGCCCACCTATAAAAATCGGTTGCTCCCTGACTCCAATTACTTACTGAGGTACTTACCGAGGCCAGGAACAGCCACCAGCTATCACAAGCCGATACTCTTTTGCGCCGCGGTAAGCGCTTGAACCGAAGCATCGAAACGTGCACGTTCTGCATCGTCCATCGGGAATTCGATCGGGCGCTCAACACCGTTGGCACCAACAATACATGGCACTGCGAGCGCTACATCTTCAACTCCGAAAGAGCCCTGCAGAACACTAGAAACAGGCAAAATTGCGCGCTGGTTGTTCAACACTGCTTCAACGATACGAGCGCCAGCAACGCCAATAGCGTAGTTGGTTGCTCCCTTACCTTCGATGATCTTGTAGGCCGAATGGATCACTTCTTGTTCGAGCTCATGGAGCACATCGTCAGTGAACACCTTTTCACCCTTGGCATTACGCCAATCACGGAGTGAAACCTGACCGATAGTTGCCGATGACCACAGTGCGAATTCGCTATCGCCATGCTCACCAACAATCAACGAGTGGACCGACCGCGGTGAGACGCCGATCTTACGCCCAACGAGCCAACGCAACCGGGATGAATCCAGCACCGTACCTGAACCAAAGACGCGACCTTCGGGAAGCCCCGAGAACTTCGCTGCCGCAGCGGTAAGGACATCTACCGGGTTGGTGACCAACACGAAAATAGCGTTCGGTGAGAGCGGGACGAGATCTGACATGAGGCTTTCAAGAATATGGGCATTCTTTTCGGCAAGCTCGAGGCGGGTCTGACCTGGGTTCTGCTTTGCTCCAGCAGTGATCAAGACGATGTCTGAATTGGCAGTAACGGTAATATCCGAGCCACCGATCAGTTCCGAACCAGCCATGAACTGAGTGCCATGGGCAAGATCGAGCACCTCGGCGTCGACCTTAGTTTTATTGATATCGAAAAGCGCAACGACGTTGGCAGAACCGCGCAACATAGCAGCATACGCAAGAGCAGTACCGACTGATCCTGCACCGATGACGGACATTTTGGTTTTAAATTGTGTAGCCATACTTCCATTATCCCGGTTTTTCCGCCAAAAGTCTTGAATTTCTTGGTCACACTTTCTAGCCGGTGGCAACTATGCCGCAAAAAGTGACACAATACAATCAGAAAACACGACATGCGGCCGGGATTCTCGTCGTCGGACTGCACGAAAGGATACGTTATGGATAGGTCACTAGCCAACGAACTCGCACGGAAGTTGAGCGCCGCACAGCACACGCGGGAAATATTGCCACGAATTTCCGAGCAGCTCCCGCACGCAACTATTGATGACGCCTACGAGATCCAGGCAGCATGGGTAGAAGAACAACTCGATGCCGAGCGCAAGCTCGTGGGTCACAAGATTGGTCTCACTGCCCGGGCTGCTCAAGATCGGCGCGGGATTACCGAACCAACCCATGGCACAATCTTCCGTGATCAAATTTTCGACAATTCATCACTGATTGATTTCGACATGTTCCACAATCCGCGCGTTGAGGTGGAGTTGGCGTTTATTTTGAAAGATCGTCTCGAAGGCCCCCACGTCACTATGTATGACGTTTTACGCGCCACTGAGTTCATCACGCCAGCCTTGGAGATTCTCGCTCCGCGCATTGCTGGACCGGGTCGCACAGTTGTCGATTCTGTTGCCGACAATTCATATTTCGGCGCCATGATTTTAGGCGGACGTCCGCTACGTCCGGAAGACGTAGACATGCGCTGGGTTTCGGCTCTGCTCTACAAGAACGAAGTTATTGAAGAAACTGGCGTTGCTGCCGGCGTTTTGAACCATCCAGCTAATGGTGTCGCGTGGCTTGCCAATACGCTTGGCGCCCGCGATCAAGCATTAGATGCTGGCGAAATCATTCTCGCTGGTTCATTCACCCGTTCCATGCCGGTTGAGCGCGGTGACGTAATCTTGTGTGATTACGGCCGGATGGGCACGATTTCGGCACGTTTCGTATAAGGAACGACGATGGCGACTACCACAACATATTTACAAGGTCTTCGTCTCGACGACCACACGTTACGTGTTCCCCTTGTTCATCACGACGCCGCCGATACCCGCACTATCGAGGTGTTTGCTCGCGTTGTCACCCCAACCGGTGGCGAGAATCTTCCGTTCTTGGTTTATCTGCAAGGCGGTCCGGGATTTGAAGCGCCGCGGGTTGCGTTAAATCCGCTGTCGCCAGGATGGTTGGGTGCGGCACTCAAGCGTTATCGGGTGGTCATGCTCGATCAGCGCGGAACCGGCCGGTCAACCCCGGTTGATTCGGGTCTACTTTCCCAAGGTAACACCCACGAGGTTGCCGAGTATCTCAGCCATTTCCGCGCAGATTCCATCGTCGAAGATGCCGAATTGTTGCGGGAACACCTAGGGGCTAGCACTCAACAGTGGAATCTTCTTGGGCAAAGTTTTGGTGGGTTTACCGCTGTTTCCTACATTTCCACTCACCCCGAATCGGTGCACCGTGCCTTCTTTACTGGCGGCCTGCCACCTGTAACTGGGCATGTGGATGAGTTTTATAGCGCAACGTTTAATAAGATGCGGTGGCTGTCGGAAAACTATTATTCGCGTTTTCCACACGACCGCGAGCGCATGCGCAACGCAGTGGAGCTAGCTGCCGCTGGCGAGATTGTGTTGCCTGATGGTGAAGTAGTTTCGCCGTCGAGATTGCGCTCAATCGGCATGGATTTGGGGCGCAATGACGGCTGGCTGGCGATCCATAATCTTCTCGAATGGGATCCGCGTTCGGCGACGTTTGCTCACGACCTATCTGCGCAGTTGCCATTCGATGCGCGCAATCCGATCTATTTCTTGCTTCACGAAGCTTGTGGGGCTAACGGTGTGGTCACTAACTGGTCTGCCGAGCGCGTGATGCCTGCTGATTTCCATGAAGATAGCACGCTGTTGACTGGCGAACACGTGTTTGGTGACTGGTGTGAGACTGTTCCTGCCTGGCAGCCCTGGGCTGAGGTTGCACGTGAATTGGCGCAATGGCGATGGACACCGCTTTTCGATCCAGATGTTTTGCAGACTTCTGGAGTTCGTGGGGCTGCAACAATCTATTTGCGTGACGCATTCGTGCCGTTTGAGCTGTCGATGACAACTGCTGATCTTATGCCCGGGGTTCGAGAAATTGTCACCAATTCTCATGAGCACAATGGTTTGCGTGCTATGGGTGACGATATTTTTGAGCACATGTGTGACGTGGCGGAAGGTATTCGTTACCGGTAGCACTTAGCTCTAGGAATAAATCTCAGTGGACTGAGCCAAGTCTAGGCATAATAAACATATGACTCAATCTATTTATGACAATGGCCGGCTCGTTGCCTCGGTATCCGAGGATGACCTCATCTGGGCAAAAATTGCACATCTATCTGCAATTCTCGCCATGATTGTCTCCGCCACATCGCTGTCTTTCCTTGGGCCACTTGTTATTTGGGGCTTGAAGAAAGATTCGTCAACGTATGTGCGTTCAGCAGCCGCTGAATCGTTCAATTTTAACATCGGCATGTGGGTGATGAACGCAATCGGATGGATACTAACCTTCACACTTATCTTGGCACCAGTTGGAATTCCACTGATCATTGCCAGTTTTGTCTTGACGCTATGGCATCATTTGAAGGCTTTCGGAGCAGTAAATCGCCACGAGCAGTACCACTACCCTTTCCAGATTTCGGTTCTGAGCTAAGGAATATAGCTCCTACGTTCCGGTGCGTTACTCCTGAACAACGAGCTCAACCGTCTTATGAGAGTGATGGGTCCGCGCTTTCGTGGACCCATCACTCTCATTTGTCACTAGTGCACTACCTAGAACTCCCGCGTCATAAGCGCCCAGATCGTGCGATAGGAGCGTTCGAATTCGGACACTGGTAAAAATTCATGAACCGAATGAAAGTTGAAACCTCCAGTGAAAATATTTGGGGTGGGAATTCCCTGCGTAGATAAATAGGAACCATCGGTTCCCCCGCGCATAATGAGTGGCCGTGCCTCTCTCCCAGTACTAGCGACAGCTGCCCGTAAATCATCGACAACCCACTGATTATCTGGCCCTAACGAATCGGCGATATTCCCATAAATATCGGTGATGTCGCAAACGATTTGTGCTCGCGGATAACGTTGCTGAATCTCGGTAACCGCTGCTCGGATGTGAGCCTTTCGCTCAGCAAACTTTTGTTTGTTGTGGTCGCGGATATTGAGCGTGACAATCGTCCGTGCCTGATTACCGTCAATACTTTGGACCCAAATATAGCCTTCGCGCCCTTCAGTACATTCTGGCGTTTGACTGCGGTCAAAAAGGGAGATGAAATCATGCGCAATAAGGTTGGGGTTGATCAGCACACCTTTTGCCGACATCGGATGAGCTGGCACCCCAACAATCTCGACAACTGCCTGACCGGCGTTAAAAGTCTCGTAAGCGATGGTTGCCTGGCCTTCGCAATCAATCGTGTATGCGCCGTCGACGTCGAACCGAGAAAGATCTAGAGATTTCACACCCCGCAAACCGATCTCTTCATCGGGAACGAACGCCACCACAATATCGGGGTGATCGGCGTGGCCGAGGTTCGATAGCGCCGTCATAATTGACGCCAATGCCGCCTTATCGTCACTTCCCAATACGGATGTACCGTCTGTACAAATGATCTCTTCGCCCAGGTAATCACCGAGCACCGGATATTGTTGCGGGTCCAAAACATGCCCGTTGCCTAGCGTGATGGGCTGGCCAGCAAAGCGAACTAGTTGCGGATGAATTACAGGGCTCAGACCGACGTCGACGGTATCAAGGTGGGCACAAAATCCGAGCGTCGGGCCGGGAAGGTTTCCTGGGAAACGCGCCGTGAGACACGCGAAGTCGTCGATCACGACGTCGACCCCACCTAGCTCACGTAACTCGCCGGCAAGCATGCGGGCCAATACCCGCTGTCCGTCACTTGTTGGCACACTCGAGCGCGATGCATCTGACTGGCTACTCACCGCCGCGTATCGAAAAAATCTTGCTATCAACTCGTGTGCAATACTCGTTGCTTCCATAAGCCTCCACGCTTTCTGACTATGACCATATTGTACGCCTAGAACGCTCGTGCTCAGTGTTCGTCCTAGGATTGATGAACATGTACAAACAGCAAGCAATTTCGGAAAATGCTTGACTGGCTACTTGATGGTTCGTAAGATAAGAAACCTATAGAGGTTGCAACTTTCATAGGCAAGACTCAAGAGTCGCTTCAGCGCGCTCTTGAGTCTTTTTGTTTTCAGCACAAGCAAAGAAGGACAAGGATGTCTACAGACAAGAGCGCCAAGGGTATTATCAATGCCATTGGCGGACCAGATAACATACGATCCTTGACTCACTGCGCAACTCGTTTGCGTTTTGAGCTCAATGATGCCGATCTCGTCAAGGCAGAGGATCTCGAGCAGATTCCTGAAGTGCTTGGCACGATGCCGCAGTCAGGTGACCGCTACCAGGTCATCGTCGGAGGCGCAGTCGAGTCCATGTATAGCGCGATCAAAAGCCTTCCAGATATGAAGACCCACGCAAGCAACAGCCAGTCTGACGACGACGTGAAGGCAGCTGCTCGCTCCAAGGCTCGCGGTAAGAACGCATGGCTTGATACGTTCTTCGAGTATCTTTCCGATTCTTTCCGCCCTATTCTTGGCGTGCTCTTGGGAGCATCGCTGATCATCGCATTCGCAGCTGTTCTTGACGCATTTGAAGTTGTTAACTTCCGCGCAGCTGACAAAGCGCCAGGCTGGGTCTTCATCGACTCCATGTGGCACTCCGTGTTCTACTTCTTGCCAATCATGGTGGCTTTTAACGCGGCAAAGAAGCTCAAGGTCGATCCGTGGCTAGGTGCAACCATCATGGCTGCCTTCCTCACCCCAGACTTCCTCAAGCTCTCCAACTCAGAGCTTTACACCACTCTTCAGTGTGTGGAAAATGAAGCAATTAAGAAGGCCACCTGTTCTACAGAAGTCTTCGGCTTGCCGCTAACGCTGCCAGATTACTCTGGAAACGTCTTCGTCCCATTGATGATGATCCCAGTTCTTGCGCTGGTTTACCACAACCTCAAGAAGATCATCCCAAGCAACGTACAGATGGTTTTCGTTCCATTCATCTCCATGATCGTCATCATTCCACTTACTGCTTTCCTCATCGGCCCATTGGGCATCTGGATCGGTAACGGTCTCGGCTTCGGCTTGGCATGGATGAACGCCACTGCTCCATTCGTCTTCGCAATCGCAATCCCTCTCATCTACCCATTCCTCGTGCCACTCGGTTTGCACTGGCCATTGAACGCCATGATGCTCGTCAATATCCAAACTTTGGGTTACGACTTCATCCAGGGCCCAATGGGTGCATGGAACTTCGCATGTTTCGGCACCACCGCAGGCGTGCTCTACTTGGCAATCCGCGATAAGGACAACGTCATGCGCCAGACTGCTTCTGGTGCACTCGCAGCCGGCCTCTTCGGCGGCATCTCCGAGCCTTCGCTCTACGGTATCCACCTACGCTTCAAGCTTGCCTACTCCCGTCTCCTCGCTGGCTGTTTAGCTGGCGGCTTGACCATCGCTGTTTTGAGCCTGCCATACGGTGGCGTAAAGACCGACGCATTCGTCTTTACCTCATTGCTCACCATCTCCGTCTTTGATCCTGCTTGGGTTTACCTCATCGCGATCGCTGTAGCATTCACTACCTCGATGCTGGCAGTTATCGCCCTCGATTACCGTCCACTCGAAGAGCGTCCTTCATACATCCGTAAGAACACTGTGACGCTCCCAGAGAACACCGTTGGTGTCCCAATCGAAGGAAAGGTCATTTCTCTCGATGAAGCTGGCGATAAGGTGTTCGCATCCCGTGCACTCGGTGAAGGCTTCGCCGTCGTCCCCGAAGTAGGACCAACCGGCAAGGCCAACGTCGTCGCTCCAATCACCGGAACGATCTCCAGCGTAACCAAGTCCGGCCACGCGTTCGGTATCAAGTCAGCTGACGGAACCGAAGTTCTCGTCCACGTCGGTATCGACACCGTCAACCTCAAGGGTGACGGATTCGATGTCAAAGTTGCTAAAGGTGACCAGATCACAGCGGGAAGCCCACTCGTAGGGGTAGACTTTGAGAAAGTCGCCGCTGCAGGATACGCGACAACAGTGATCGTTACGGTCACCAATACGCGCTCCTTCGCAGCAGTCACACCTGTGCTGGCTGACCACGCAGCAGTTCTAACGCCTGGTGTGACCACCCAACGTTAAGGACACACATGGAGATTCTCCGAATCTTTAATAACAACGTCGTCTTGGCCCGTCAAGACTCTGGCCGCGAGGTCATCGTGACGGGCCGAGGCGTCGGTTTTAAGGCCCAGGCCGGTCAACATCTGAACCCAGAGTTGATCGTCCGGGTCTTTGTGCCACTTGATGGCCGTGACCCTGACCATTTGGGTACGCTGATCGCCCAATTAAGCGGTAATGTTCGCGAGCTCGTGCACCGCGCGATGGTGGACGCTGGGTTTTCCGAAGATCAGCTCTCCAGCCCAACTCTTTATATCGCCTTGTGTGACCACATCGAGTTGGCATTGCGCCGGGCGGAAACTGGCGAGATTCTCCAGTACCCATTGCAGGCGGAGGTCGAACATTTATACCATGACGAATACATCCAGGCTGGTGCTTTTCTGGCGGCTTTGAATGGGCTTCTGGTAGCTGATAGCCTGACCCCTCTGCCAATGCATGAGAGCATCGCAGTAGCACTTCACCTTGTCAATGCTGGCTTTTCTGCTGGCGATCTGGCTCATACCTACACGATGACTGGTCTTATTCAGCAAGTTATTGATGTTATCGGTGCAAGTTTTGGTGTCGCTCTGGATCAAACGAGTGTCAACACTGCTCGCCTCATCACCCACATGCGATATTTATTCGTACGCATTACGCAAGGCAAGCAGCTTGACGATGAAATTTCGACGATCGGTCAAGCAATCCGTTCATCGTTGGTGGATGAGTACGCTTGTGCGGAAAATATTAGTCAGCTTATTTCACTTCGTCTTGGCACGGAGTTGAACGAAAATGAGACTGCTTATCTTGCCATGCATATTTCGCGGGTGACATCGCCTAAAGCCTAGGAGCATTTGACTCCCTCGAGGGCCGCCTCAGCAAACTTTGATACTCCGTTGAGGCTGAAGTTCGTGCGTTGTTCAAGGAAGTACCCGCACCCCTTCGATTAGCGGAGTCGCTGTTCTACATATGTCAAGAGTTGGTGGGAGACTGATATTTCAGTCTCCCACCAACTCTTGATGTTTTGCGGCTAGATCCGGAACTTTCGCATCGATTATCGGAATCGATTACTGGGGATCTCAACCTGTTCGTTAATGTCAGATCAGGAACTTCACATCCGGATGGATGAGTTTCTCCACTGCTGCACGAGCGTCGTTGGCTGTTGGAGCATCTACTGCATAAGCGGCCATCTGTTGGCAGGTGGACAGGTCGTGGAGCTTGAGTGCTGCACGTACTGCACCAACTTTTGTTGGAGCCATGGACAGCGACTGTACGCCGAGTCCGGTCAGCACGAGTGCGAGGAGCGGATCACCGCCAGCTTCGCCGCACACGCCCACATACTTACCGGTAGCTGTACCACCTTGGCACGCAGAGCGAATCATACGTAGCACGGCTGGCTGCCAAACATCGAGCAGGCTGGCTAGTTCACCTTGCATACGGTCGGCGGCCATGGTGTATTGTGCAAGATCGTTTGTACCAATCGACGCAAAATCGACAATTGACAGTAGCTGTGCTGAGTTGATCGCTGCAGCTGGTACTTCGATCATGATTCCGACCGACGGTAGCCCGACAGCGCGTGCTTTATCAGCGAACCACTGTGCTTCTTCCATCGTGGCGATCATGGGTGCCATCACGCGGACGTCTGCTCCGGTTGCCTTGTATGCTGCTGCTAACGCTTCGAGCTGGCTATCCATGAGGTCTTCCCGGATTCGGGTTAGGCGAACCCCTCGACGGCCGAGCGCTGGGTTTTCTTCCTCTCCCAGATCAGCAAACTTCAACGGTTTGTCAGCTCCAGCATCGAGCGTACGCACTGTGATGCGTCGCTTGCCAAATGCTTCGAAAACGGTTTTATATACTTCGGTCTGTTCTTCGACGCTGGGGGCTGCTTCTCTACCGAGGAAGAGGAATTCGGTACGGAAAAGACCCGATCCTTCGAGATCCTTTTCGGCTGCGCGTTTGGCATCGTCAGCTGTACCAATATTGGCGAGCAGTGCCACGCGATGACCGTCATACGTCATACCAACACCGTGAGAGTCTGCCAAGGCAGCTTCACGTTGTTCGGAGCGTTCCGTAAGCAAATCGATATCTTCTTGTGAAGGCGCAATAATGACTTCGCCAACACCGCCGTCAAGCGCCATGGTGGCGCCTTCCGCTTGTGCCAGGGTGGCAAAATCAACGACTTTACCAACGCGCACTGCTGCAGGAATACCCAGCTGTGCTGCCAAGATTGCGGTGTGACTGGTAGGCCCACCTTCCGCAATAACAATACCGAGAGCCTTGTCTGGATCTAGAGTAGCGGTTTCGGCCGGAGCTAAATCGCGGGCGACGATAATCGATGGTTCTGAGAGCTCAGGAATGCCTGGCATCGGCAGTCCACGGGCGACGGCGATTGCTCGATCGCGAACATCATAAAGATCCGTCGCACGTTCTGCCATGTAGCCACCGAGTTCGATGAACATGTCAGCATATTTCTGGATCGCGTCCGAGATAGCGCGGGTCAGTCCAGAACCGTTTTTTAGTTCCTTGACGATGGCTTTCTTTAGTCCGCGATCGCGTGCCATTTTTGCAGTGGCATTGAGGATCTCTTGCGCTTTTTCCGATGCGTGCTCGGCACGTTCGAGAAGGCTTGTCGCTACGGTTTCGAGTGCGTCAGATACTTGTTGTGTCGCAGCGTCGACGTCGTCAGTACGTGGTTCATGAGTATCGACACCAGGTGCCGGTGAGACGACGGCGATCGCGCCGTGTGCCGTTCCCGACGAGACACCGATCCCGAGAAGTACGCGATGTTCTACCGCCATAAAATCACGCGTCCAGATCGGTGGAGATGAGTCCAGCGAGCTTATCGAGTGCTTCTGTTGCACTGTCGTCTTCGGTTGAAATAATAATTTCATCGCCATGTTCCGCACCGAGTGACATAATGTCGAGGACCGATGCAGCGTCTGCTTCTTCTCCATCGAGGGTGAGGGTGAACTCAACTCCAGTGGCTTCGGCAGCCTCAGCGAGCAAAGCGGCTGGGCGGGCGTGTAGTCCGACGGCGGAGGCTACGGTAACTGTACGAGAGATCATGAGTGATTCCTTCCTCTTTGAAGGTGCTTTACGCATACGACTTCAACATATTGTGGATGTTCTGAAAACAAAAAGACCTGAGATATGCATGCGCATTTCTCAGGTCTTGCCTTTTCAGTAACAACCCTGTTATTGGACTTTATCCACTTCTCAGTTTAGCGCATGGTATAGCTTTAGGCTAGGCAAATAGGCAAAATGCCGGTCATTTATGTTCGCTCATGGAAAAGAGATCTTTCCGAGTGTGGGTATGATTAAGGGGAGGGCTGGTAGGAAACAGTGTTTCTTACCAGCCCTCCCCTTTATTGATGTTTGAATGACGGCGGTGTCCTACTCTCCCACACCCCCTCGGGTGCAGTACCATCGGCGCTGGAAGGCTTAGCTATCCGGGTTCGGAATGGAGCCGGGCGTTTCCCTACCGCTATGACCACCGTCAAAAATCTTGGGATCAATAATCCTGTATTAAATTATCTACTGCTATTGTTGTGTGGGGGTTGGGAATCGTATAGTGAACGCGAAACATACTCGAAAAATGTTTTTGTTAAGTGGTTGGCCATTAGTACCAGTCAGCTCCACACCTTACGATGCTTCCACGTCTGGCCTATCAACCCCATGGTCTATAGGGGGCCTACAAAACAAATTGTTTATGGAAACCTTATCTCAAAGCAGGCTTCCCGCTTAGATGCTTTCAGCGGTTATCCCTTCCGAACGTAGCCAACCAGCCATGCACCTGGCGGTACAACTGGCACACCAGAGGTTCGTCCGTCCCGGTCCTCTCGTACTAGGGACAGCCCTTTTCAAGTTTCCTACGCGCGCAGCGGATAGGGACCGAACTGTCTCACGACGTTCTGAACCCAGCTCGCGTGCCGCTTTAATGGGCGAACAGCCCAACCCTTGGGACCTACTCCAGCCCCAGGATGCGACGAGCCGACATCGAGGTGCCAAACCATGCCGTCGATATGAACTCTTGGGCAGGATCAGCCTGTTATCCCCGGGGTACCTTTTATCCGTTGAGCGACGGCGCTTCCACAAGCCACCGCCGGATCACTAGTTCCTACTTTCGTACCTGCTCGACCTGTCGGTCTCACAGTCAAGCTCCCTTGTACACTTACACTCAACACCTGATTGCCAACCAGGCTGAGGGAACCTTTGAGCGCCTCCGTTACCATTTAGGAGGCAACCGCCCCAGTTAAACTACCCACCAGGCACTGTCCCTGAACCAGATCATGGTCCAAGGTTAGACATCCAGCACGACCAGAGTGGTATTTCAACAATGACTCCACAACCACTGGCGTGGCTGTCTCATAGTCTCCCACCTATCCTACACAAGCCGTACCGAACACCAATACCAAGCTATAGTAAAGGTCCCGGGGTCTTTCCGTCCTGCTGCGCGTAACGAGCATCTTTACTCGTAATGCAATTTCACCGAGTTCGCGGTTGAGACAGCGGAGAAGTCGTTACGCCATTCGTGCAGGTCGGAACTTACCCGACAAGGAATTTCGCTACCTTAGGATGGTTATAGTTACCACCGCCGTTTACTGGGGCTTAAATTCACAGCTTCGAACACTTACATGTTCTAACCGTTCCTCTTAACCTTCCAGCACCGGGCAGGCGTCAGTCCGTATACATCCACTTACGTGTTCGCACGGACCTGTGTTTTTGATAAACAGTCGCTTCTCCCTGGTTTCTGCGGCCATCACCCCTAGCCTGTTAAAAGGCTTCAGGGATCAGGCCCCCCTTCTTCCGAAGTTACGGGGGCATTTTGCCGAGTTCCTTAACCACGATTCACTCGCTCGCCTTAGTATTCTCTACTCGACTACCTGTGTCGGTTTAGGGTACGGGCGGCTAAAACCTAACGTCGAGGCTTTTCTAGACAGCACAGGATCACTCTACTTCCCCACATAAATGGGTCATCATCCAGCCTCACCCTTATATGTCCCCCGGATTTGCCTGAGGAACGGGCTGCGCTGTTAAACGTGGCAAGCCATTAGCCACGCGAAGCTACCACTCTGCGTCACCCCTGTTAACACGCTTGCTTACTACACGATCAGGTCCCACGCTCCCCACACACCCCAACCCGAAGGAAGAAGATGGTGGTTTGGATGGTTAGTATCCCATGATTCAACATTGACGGTTTTTCGCCGGTACCAGAATATCAACTGGTTGCCCATCGACTACGCCTGTCGGCCTCGCCTTAGGACCCGACTAACCCAGGGCGGACGAACCTGGCCCTGGAACCCTTAGTCATTCGGCGGACGGGATTCTCACCCGTCATTCGCTACTCATGCCTGCATTCTCACTCGTACGAAATCCACAACCAATCACTTGTGCTGCTTCACCTCACGTACGACGCTCCCCTACCCAACAAAACAAAAGTTTTATTGCCGCGGTTTCGGCGGTGTACTTAGCCCCGCTACATTGTCGGCGCAGAATCACTTGACCAGTGAGCTATTACGCACTCTTTCAAGGGTGGCTGCTTCTAAGCCAACCTCCTGGTTGTCACAGCAACTCCACATCCTTTCCCACTTAGCACACGCTTAGGGGCCTTAACCGGCGGTCTGGGCTGTTTCCCTCTCGACTACGAAGCTTATCCCCCGCAGTCTCACTGCCGTGCTCTCACTTACCGGCATTCGGAGTTTGGCTGACGTCAGTACCCCGATAAGGGCCATCGGCCATCCAGTCGCTCTACCTCCGGTAAGAAACACACGACGCTGCACCTAAATGCATTTCGGGGAGAACCAGCTATCACGGAGTTTGATTGGCCTTTCACCCCTACCCACAGGTCATCCCCTCCATTTTCAACTGAAGTGGGTTCGGTCCTCCACACGCTCTTACACGTGCTTCAACCTGCCCATGGGTAGATCACCCCGCTTCGGGTCTAGAACATGCAACTAAAAATCGCTTTTTAAAACTCGCTTTCGCTACGGCTACCCCACACGGGTTAACCTCGCTACATGCCACTAACTCGCAGGCTCATTCTTCAAAAGGCACGCCATCACCCCTACCAAGGAGGCTCTGACGGATTGTAAGCGTCCGGTTTCAGGTACTATTTCACTCCCCTCCCGGGGTACTTTTCACCATTCCCTCACGGTACTCATCCACTATCGGTCACACGGAGTATTTAGGCTTACACAGTGGTCTGTGCAGATTCACACGGGATTTCACGGGCCCCGTGCTACTCGGGCACCACATAAAGCAGACTGACATGTTCCAACTACCGGACTCTCACCGTCTACGGTCCAGCTTCCCAACTGATTCGTCTACACACCAGCATTTATCACTACCCGACCCCTCATCGGCGGGATCAAACATGGCCCCAACAACACCACACACGCAACGCCCGACAGCTATCACACGCGCATGGTTTAGCCTCATCCGCTTTCGCTCGCCACTACTCACAGAATATCTTTTCCTGCGGGTACTAAGATGTTTCACTTCCCCGCGTTACCCCCAAACACCCTATACATTCAGATGCTGGTAACTAGAAATAACTCTAGCCAGGTTCCCCCATTCGGACACCCCCGGATCACAGCTCGTTTGCCAACTCCCCGAGGCTTATCGCAGGCTACAACGTCCTTCATCGGCTCCGTATGCCAAGGCATCCACCGAACGCTCTTGAACACTTACAAAAAACCAAAGATGCTCGCGTCCACTATACAATTCTCAACCACCACACCAACACCACACCCCTGAACACCCAACACGATGAGCACCCAAAAGCACAGGCAGTACACGGAGTATTACCCCACACCCCAACAGCATGCCAGACAATCCATAACGATTTTTCCACTAAAAACCACCACAACCAACACCAACCACAACAGGTCAATGCCAGCCACACCCCAAAATAAACAAACATGAAAAATACAGGGCATGAAGGTAGCTCCTTAGAAAGGAGGTGATCCAGCCGCACCTTCCGGTACGGCTACCTTGTTACGACTTCGTCCCAATCGCCAATCCCACCTTCGACCGCTCCCCCCAAAAAGGTTAGGCCACGGGCTTCGGGTGTTACCAACTTTCGTGACGTGACGGGCGGTGTGTACAAGGCCCGGGAACGTATTCACCGCAGCGTTGCTGATCTGCGATTACTAGCGACTCCGACTTCATGGGGTCGAGTTGCAGACCCCAATCCGAACTGAGACTGGCTTTAAGGGATTCGCTCACCCTCACAAGCTCGCAACCCTCTGTACCAGCCATTGTAGCATGCGTGAAGCCCAAGACATAAGGGGCATGATGATTTGACGTCGTCCCCACCTTCCTCCGAGTTAACCCCGGCAGTCTCTCGTGAGTCCCCACCTAAAAGTGCTGGCAACACAAGACAAGGGTTGCGCTCGTTGCGGGACTTAACCCAACATCTCACGACACGAGCTGACGACAACCATGCACCACCTGTACACCAGTCCGAAGACGCACACATCTCTGCATGATTCCGGTGCATGTCAAGCCTTGGTAAGGTTCTTCGCGTTGCATCGAATTAATCCGCATGCTCCGCCGCTTGTGCGGGCCCCCGTCAATTCCTTTGAGTTTTAGCCTTGCGGCCGTACTCCCCAGGCGGGGCACTTAATGCGTTAGCTACGGTACAGAACCCATGGAAATAGGCCCCACACCTAGTGCCCAACGTTTACGGCATGGACTACCAGGGTATCTAATCCTGTTCGCTCCCCATGCTTTCGCTCCTCAGCGTCAGTAACGGCCCAGTAACCTGCCTTCGCCATCGGTGTTCCTCCTGATATCTGCGCATTCCACCGCTACACCAGGAATTCCAGTTACCCCTACCGCACTCTAGTCTGCCCGTACCCACTGCAGCCCCGGAGTTAAGCCCCGGTCTTTCACAGCAGACGCGACAAACCGCCTACGAGCTCTTTACGCCCAATAATTCCGGACAACGCTCGCGCCCTACGTATTACCGCGGCTGCTGGCACGTAGTTAGCCGGCGCTTATTCAACACCTACCCTCAACTTTCGCCTTGTTCAGTGTTAAAAGGAGTTTACAACCCGAAAGCCTTCATCCCCCACGCGGCGTCGCTGCATCAGACTTGCGTCCATTGTGCAATATTCCCCACTGCTGCCTCCCGTAGGAGTCTGGGCCGTATCTCAGTCCCAATGTGGCCGGTCACCCTCTCAGGCCGGCTACCCGTCGAAGCCTTGGTAGGCCATCACCCCACCAACAAGCTGATAGGCCGTGAGCCCATCCCCCACCAGAAACCCTTTCCAACACCCACCATGCGGCAGGAGCAGAATATCCAGTATTAGACCCCGTTTCCAAGGCTTATCCCGAAGAAGGGGGCAGGTTACTCACGTATTACTCACCCGTTCGCCACTAATCCACCCCAGCAAGCTGGAGCTTCATCGTTCGACTTGCATGTGTTAAGCACGCCGCCAGCGTTCGTCCTGAGCCAGGATCAAACTCTCCAAACAAAAACCAAACACCCCAAAGGGTATCCAATCAATACAGTCCGAAAAGCCAAAACAGGCTCAACAAAACAGACAAACCAAAACTAGCTCATCCAAAATAAAATAAAGAAAACACACCAACCAAAAACAGTCAGCATGCAATCCAAACAAAAACAATCATTATAAAAAGCTGACACACTATTGAGATATCAAACAACACACCCACACCCAACAACCACCCAGAAAAACCAGGCAACCATCAAGAAGGATAACCCCACCAAACTAACACACAACCACACTCAAGTCAAAACCCAAGCCAGTCACACATCAACAAGGAAGGAAACCATCACCACCAGAACACTAACCGCGCTCCTCGGCGACAAGAAAAAACAATACCCACCCACACAACCAACCGTCAAACCAAAACAACGTAAGCACTACCACAAAGCCATTTTCCAGCGTCGTTTCAAGACAATTTCAGAACGTAAGCGAGGTGACACTATTTTAAGTGGACACCATTCCGCGTCATGAGATAGATAGTCCACCTCATGGACTATGGAACAGTTTCAACGACGTGCAATTGCCCGCCAACTCTTACACTCAGCCTACGTCACATTCACACCAGTAGACACCCGCCCCCTCATATGGTTTAATATTAAACAATCGATTTTTCGGCTCTGACATCGAAAACCATTCATACATTGACTGCTTAGAAAGGCACCTAATGAAGAAGATCGCCGTCATCGTCGGAAGCACCCGTCACGGATCCTGGAATCGCGCAATTGCTGAAGATCTCGTCTCGATGCTCCCCGACGGCTACGAAGCAGAATTTCTGTCCATCGCAGACCTTCCGTTCTACGATCAAGATTGGGATACACCAGAAGCAATCCCAGCCGCAGTCACCGAACTACGAGCCAAAGCCGACGCAGCTGATGGTTTCATCATCACCACTCCGGAATACAACCGCTCAATGTCGGCAGTGTTGAAGAACGCACTCGATATCCTTTCGCGCCCATACGGAGCACAAACCTTCTCCGGCAAACCCACCCTCGTCGCTAGCGCATCTCCTGGAGGCTTCGGCGGTTTCGGCGCTATTCGCGATCTACGTAACGTTCTCGCATTCTTAGATGCACAAGTTATTGCGCAACCAGAAATTTACTTGAGCTTTATTCATAATCTCTACGTTGAGAACAAGCTCAACGATGACACTGCAGCCTTCTTGCGTACCGCAGTTGCAAAGTTCGTGGCCGCTTTTCCACCAGAAGCGAAGTAAGGCGATTTTCCATCACCAAAACCGGATAATGGAATCGTAAGGAAATGTTCTATAGAGAGAGGAAAGAAGATGACCAAGGGTTTCACCGGCTCCTCAGTTCTATCTGAAAGCCTACAAAAAGTTTTGACCGACGTCACCGCACTGTCCCTAGTTGGAAAGCAGTTGCATTGGAACGTCGTAGGTGTTGGCTTCCGTGGCCTGCACCTCTACCTAGACGAGGTCGTTGCTATTGCACGCGCAGCATCTGACGAAGTTGCTGAGCGCATGCGCGCAATCAACCTTGTTCCAGATGGTCGCCCGCAAAGCGTTGGAGAACTCACCAGCCTGCCAGCAGTCAAGGAAACTATCGTTTCCACCGAGGAAGCAGTCGTGGCAGCAGTTGCCGCGATTAACGCAACCGTTGGCACAATGCGTCAGGTTCACGAAAAGGTCGACGCCGAAGATCCGGCTTCTGCCGACATCCTGCTAGACTACGTCCGCCAGCTTGAACAGCAAGCTTGGTTTATTGGATCATCAGTCGACAAGGCTTGAGCTTTAAACAAAAATTGGGGCGAACCACGGTTCGCCCCAATTTTTTATACAGTCACTTAAGTTACTTATCGACGACGTCGAGGCCCAACTCTTGGGACGCCTCTTGAACCGACCCAAGGTTCTTCACATCAGTAAAGCCGATGCTCTCCATGTAGCCTTTGGCTCCATCCGCACGGTTTCCAGAACGGCAATACAAGATATAAGCTGCGGACTTGTCCAGATCTTTAACCTGGTTTTGGAATTCAGCATCGTTGACGTCGAAGTTGACCGCGCCAGCAACATGCCCGGTAGCGAATTCTTCTGGGGTGCGAACATCAATAATCATTGGGTTTTGGTCTTTCTTCGTATCCATCATCTGGGAGCTATTACTGGACACTGATTCGGTGGCGGTATTTGGCTGGGCTTGCTCAGGAGCTGAACAACCGGCCAGAACAAGGCACACACCGCACACAGCGCCAGTAAAAATTTTCTGCATCATAACGCTCATTGTAGTCTAAAACGTTTGCTTTGCGAGAAGCTCCTTTAATTCACTAATTTCGGCACGCAGATCAGCGATTTCTTTCTTAGTTGCCGTCTGGTGAACCTCAGACTCCTCACTAACTGTTTCAACAATCCATGACGCAAGCGTTGCCGTAACAATACCGGTCAGCGCGATTCCACCAACCATGAGGAGCAAGGCAATAACACGTCCCGTCGTCGTCACCGGGAATAGATCCCCGTAACCCACGGTAGTAATCGTAACGAACGCCCACCACAACGAATCCCCGAAGTTAGCAAGCATCGTCCCCGGCGCCCGGCGCTCCGCATCGAGCACCGCGATTGCTGAAATAAGAACCAACATCGTCACAGCACACACCGCATAGACAACGATTTTTCCGCGAAATCCCACCGTTACCCGCTGGCCCAGAACCTTCACAAACGCCAGCAGACGCAGCATGCGTAGCGGACGTAACAGCGGCAAAAGCACGATCACAAGATCGAACAAATTTCGCAGAAACCAGGATCGCCGATTATCTGCAATAATCAGGCGAACGCAATAATCGACGATGAAAACTCCCCAGATTACATTCATTGCCAACTCCATGCGCAACCGGGAAAGCCCCTGGAGATCGCCAATAACTTCCCAGCCGTAAAAGACCAGAAAAACCACAGCCAAAATCACCATCGGGAGCTCAGTTCGCTGCTCCCATTTTTCTACTCGACTCATGTTCACACCTCTTCATTTCGCAAGCTCATACCTCACTATATCCACCGGCGGATCAGCAGGCAGTTGCGGATAATGCTGATGCAGTGCCGAATAAAGCTCTGCCAACGAGGCAAAACCATCACGGCGTGCATCATCCTCAGTAAGCTCCGACAGTTTGCATGTGCGCACCGCAGTTACCACCGCATCCACTACGACCCTCCCAGAATCCTTATCAAGCACAATCTGCGCTGGCCCCACCACGAATGGATCGTCCAGCCGGATAGTCTGCTTCTTCTGCCCGCTCATAACAAGGGTTTCATACCCCTCCCACATATTTATCTGCTGCGGGGTGAACGCAGTAAATTCACACTCCGGGAGCTGGCTCGCCAGCTCTTCATGCAGGCCAGCGTCATCTCGCATAACACACGTGATAGCCGGGTCATAGGCACACAACAACTCACGCCACGGCTTTGGCGGACACACGATTCTGCCAGTTAGCGCGTGTAATAGGACTACGGCGACGGCGGGATCGTCGTCGGCAAAAATATTCTTGGCACGCAACTGCCGAAAATCATTCTCAGACAAACCCGCGATCACGCGGCCAGACCGGGTTTGGACAGCAGCGATGAGTGAGGACGGCGCAGGGCTGTTGCCATGGTCGGAAACCGAGCTGGGGATGGATCCCGAGCTGCGGGCATGATCCGCGAGCACATGTGTCACAAGAGCGCGGGTAGATTCACAAAGCATAGGGATAGTTTAGTGCATGACACACCAGTTACTTTCACAGTCCTCGCATTTTCTGTAAGTTTCTAAGGTAGTTACGTAATGCATAAAATGTGGGTTCTGCTATACAAGGAAATCTGATAGATTAGTTACGTCAGCGCCCTCCCAAGGCTAGAGCTTCGGCTTCCTCAAATGCGGAGGGCCAATTTTCACTTTGGGATTGCCATGGCGAACAATAAGTGCTTTCTTTCAATAGAAGATCAGGTTCTTTTGTTAGAAGAACGCGGTCTTATTATTCATTCCAAAACTGAAGCCGAGAATTTTTTGCGATCCCATAATTATTATCGTTTTTCTGGGTATGCTCGAGAATTTCAAGAAGACCCTCGACATGGCAAGAATAATTTCTCCAATGGCATCAGTTTTGACGATATTTCGTCTCTTATGGACCTCGATCAACGCTTGCGGCGATTACTGCTTGAAGCATTAGAAATAATCGAAGCTTCCACACGGTCTGTTTTCGCATATGAAGCCGGAAAAATATATGGCAGTAATGCGTTTTATTTAGAAAAAGCAAACTACCTCGCAGTGACACCGGGGCTGGATGATCACATAAACAAAATGCACTCGCAGCTACTGCGAAAGAATCAACCGACAATAGAACGCTACCGACAGGGTGACGACTTCTCTCATGTTCCCGTGTGGGTTGCAATCGAAACAATGAGTTTTGGAACCTTCGCGAGATTATGCCAGTACATGGCAAACAAAGATATTATTTTGAATACGGCTGATTCGTTAGCTATTGCTCGTGAAGGTTTTTCTTCCACATTGCACGCATATTCTTCGCTTCGCAACAAATGCGCACACTATGCTCAGCTCTGGAACCGCTCATTCGACATCTCTTTCAAAGTTCGCCCTAAGGAGAAGCGAGATGCCCCAGATTTTGCACATCCGGGTAGTTACGGTGCAATCATCGTTATTCGGCGCTGGCTGAAGCAACTGGACAAAGATAATGGGTGGTTCGACCAAGTGACACAACTTATTGATAGTAACGACCTTTATAGGTCAGGTATCCTCAAGCCTAAAATGAAGTAGCGAGTCTACTAACAACTCTTAATTCCTCGTTATAACCCGGTATTTTTAAGTTGAATAATTCATTCATGTCACGAATAGAAAAATACGTGAATCGGTGAATAAGCAACAGCTGGCATCCAAGATTTGGGAATCAGCGAATCGGATGCGTTCGATTTTTTAGCGAATGCAGGCAAGAAGGTAGGCGAGTTTTATAACCCATATGAGGTTTCTTTGCTAATGAGCCATATTATCGCCGATCATCTGCGTGACCGGAAAGAAATCAAGATTTATAACCTACTAGTGGTTCAGGTTCGCTACTGCTAAATATTGGCTGAGCAGTCGCAAAACACAAGATCGCCGACCTGCGTTTCAAAAGCAAATCGTCGAAGTATGCCTGCCAATTCGTCGTCATGGTTGAATTTCATCAGTAGGAAATGTTATTAGATGCCCTTATGGCTAATTCTTCGATATTGACCGCCGAGTATTTCACATCTTTATAAGGCTATTTGGCGGATTGCTAATGATCTTCGGGGCCCCTATCTCTTTTGTCAGGCCTAGGCAGCTAGTTTGACGGGTCGGGTTTTGTAGAAAGTCCCGTCTTAGATCATGGTGAAGATGACTGCTAGAGGTTTGTGTGCGAGTGCGATGATGGCTTGGTTGTGGCGTTTTTTCAGCCAGGCGTTTCTTGTCGTAGTAGCGCCGTGAGGTCGAATCTGATCGCAGGGAGGCAAAAGCGGAGAGGAACAGGGCTCGTTTGAGGCGTTTGTTGCCCGTGTGGGACACGGTTTCAGATTTAATTGATGTTCCTGATTGACGAGTTGCGGGTGTCAGTCCGGCATATGAGGCATGGTGTGTGGCAGAAGCAAATTCTTTACCTGCTAGTTCGTCCGATGGTGACAGCACTGGTCCTGATCCCAACTCCTGGCATGGAGGTGAGGGCCGAGTGAAGAGGGTGGTCGCTCACCAGTGCCTCGATCTGGGTTTTTGATGTCGGCTCGTTGGCGGTAGAGTTCATTGAGCGTTGTTGCAAGGTGCGCGATAACAATAGCGGCTGCGGTCATACCGGTCACGGTCAGTATTTGTGTGGCTAGAGCGTCACGGGTTTCGTCTGCCGGAGCTTGCCGATACCGAGCTGGGTATTTCTTTAGTATTGCTACTAATGCGAGCATGGCCAGCTTTCTTCAATTGGTCTGGTACTGGCCAGGTTTGTAGCATGGCTAGCAGTTGCTTGATGGTCTAGGCGTGGTCCGATTACGCGTTGTATACCGGGGGTGAATCTGAGTAAACAAGCCCTAGATACGGTTCCTGGTCTGGGTGAGTTGTTGGGTGAGATCATCATCAAATTCGGTGAGCATCCCCAGCTCGGCTTCATCTTCATCAACCATGTGAAGTGGGGGATCGTGGGAGCTGCTTGAGCGATGATGAACGCATCGCGCTGGTTGGTTTTAGCGTTTCCTGGGTATAGATCCGCGATTGGTCGCATCGTCAAACCAGGTAAGTACGCGACCTGTATCCCCAATTGCTTGGGGCACTGCCACAGCCAGCGCGCCGAATTGTTGCTGACTGATCTACCACAACAAGTATTCGGCCAAGGCTGGCAAGCTCATCATAAATGTGTCGGAGTTTTTTCTTCATTATTGGGGAAGCGAATGTGAATAGGCTTGATCGCCACTACGATTAATGGCGGTTGCTCAGTGATCAGTCTTGTCCTGCGTCGATGCTAAGCCAGATATCGAAATTTGCCGGTGTCATTGCCTGTCTGGCTTTCAAGAATAAAACCAGCTAACTAGTTGTTAGCTTTCGCGGGTAAATACTTCCGTCTTACTGAACCGCCCTGACTTTTGTTCCGTGTTGTTTTGAGGAAGGATTGTTGTTATGGCACGGAAATTTACGCAGGAGTTGAAGGATCGGGCTGTTCGTTTGACGTTTGAACATCAGCGGATTCATGAGTGTTCACGTTGGGTAGCAGCCCAAGCGATTGCGGTTAAACTTGGTATGTCACCGCATTCGATCTTGGATTGGATGAAAAAGGACGCCGCTTCGGCTAAAGCCGGGCAAGGCAGCGCGATCGATTACGAGGCGGAAAACGCTCGGCTTCGTGCGGAAAATTTTGGAGCTTCGGCGGGTCAATGAGCTACTCAAAGAGGCGTCGGCTTTTTTCGCGTCCGAACTCGACCCCCGAGCCAAGAAATGATCGCGTTCATCGATGCGTATCGTGATCGTTTCGGGGTAGAGTTCATCTGCACTACATTGGCTCGCCACCGCGAAGGTGGGTTTATAACCGCGCGCGGATACCGCGCTACTAAGAGGCATTTTGTCTTCCAAGTGTTCGTTGCGGGACTGCGAAGTGATCCCCATCATGATCGATATCCATCGGAACAATTACGGCGTGTATGGGGTGGGTAAGATGTGGCATGCCATGGCTCAGGCGGGCCATGGCTCGGGCAGGTCATAGCATTGGCCGCGATCAGGTTGCCCGGTTAATGAAGATCGCTGGACTTCACGGTGATCCGAGGCAGGAAGCCCATCACTACCAAGCCCGCTACAAGGCCAGATGTGCGCCCTGACTTAGGTTCAGCGTAACTTCCGCGCACCAGCGCCGAACCGTTTGTGGGTTGCGGATATTACCTATGTGCGCACCCAGTCTGGATTCGTCTACACCGCGTTCGTCACCGACGTGTACTCCAAGAAGATCGTGGGCTGGGCAACCAAGAGCCGCCTGACCACCGAGGCTTTGCCCTTAGAGGTGCTCAATCATGCGATTGCAACCGTTAAAGGAAGGCTGAAGGGCCTGGTGTATCATAGTGATCACGGTAGCCAATACGTTTCCATCGCCTACCACGAACGCCTACATGATCTGGGGATTGATGAGTCCACTGGTAGCGTGGGAGACTCCTACGACAATGCCCTAGCCGAGACCATCAACGGCCTATACAAAAGTGAACTGATCTACTCCCAAACTTGGGAAGGATTAACCGAAGTCGAGTGGGGAACCTTATGCTGGGTTCACTGGTGGAACACCACCGGCCTCCACTGCGAACTGGGATACCGCACCCCGCAAGAAATCGAAGACCACCACTGGGCCAACCAACCCAGTATACTAATACCCACCACCTAGGAACAAAACCCAGGACCGTTCAGTGCCGTCTTTGAGTTGTAATGCGTTGTGAGTAGGGTATGAGGAGATATGTACCCTGCCTCCGGGCGAGGGATCAGATAGCTGAGTTCTTCGCCGGCGAATGTGGTGGCGAGATTTGCTCGAGTCAATTCCAGTGGGAGGGTTTTGGTGTGTAGCGTTTCTCGTGTTTTTATGTTGATACATTTGGCAACCACAGTATATTTGCCGGTTGGCCATTGGGAGGCGTTGACGTTTTCTTTGCGGGAGGTTTTCCGAAGTTTTGTTTCACGCCCGCCGAGGAGTACATCGACGACGACGGTGCGTTTATTTTGCACTGAACATCCGCGAACGTCCCACGATAAACTCCGCCCGGTTTCTGATTCGGTGAATGCGGCCGAGATGATTTCCATATCGGATTCTTCGTGCGGTGGCGCTGGTTGCCCTACATCTTCGCTGGTGACTGTGATCGTCTTTTGCAGACTTTCAGGTACAAGCCATTCTCGTGAGCACTTCGCAGTAAGGGCGTATTGCCCGGCTTGTTGGCCTTGGAGGGATAACTCGGTGCGGCCATTAACATCAATTTGTTCGCCGTCACGCTCGAGGGTAATGGTTGGCTGTTGTGATGATTGACAGCCGGTGGTTCGCCAGGTGAGTTTCTTGGCTAGGCCTTCATTTTCTTTATCGAAGTATAAGGTAAATGGCCCATTGGCTTCTTCGGTAGCCGGGTTATCTTCTTCTTCGGTACTGCCTGATTGTGGTGGCTGGGCGCTTGTTTCCCGGGTTGTACGGCTAAACTGACGCTGGTGTGTTGCCAGGAACTACTGCCCAACCATCGTGAGGGTTTGCACACACCGGTTAGGGTGAATGTAGCATCGTCACTATCGGCTAGTTCGATCCTGTTTTTCCCGTTAATCGGAACGGGGGTATCCCCTTTTGTGAGTGTGTAAGTAATTTCTGGGGATTCGCCAAGTGATCCGGTGCAACCGTCATGGCCCCATTCAAGGTATCGCTTACCGCTATCGTCGATTTCGTTGAGCTGAACGGTAAAACCGTTAACTGCGGGGGATGTAGCGGCCTCGGCTGCAGGAACAATGAATGCTGAGATTGCTAATCCGGCAGCTAGTGCTCCAGCTAGCGTATTTTTCCGATGTTTTTTCTGCATGACGCTCCAATCACTCTAGCCATCATATTAGGTTAGGCTATCCTATTACATGCTGTGCGTAGGTAGTCGATCGTAAATATGATGGAGTGGCTAGCATGATCTCCACATCGGAATTGTTGTGCGAAATACAGCGCAAGATACTGCTTTTACAGTTTCGGCATACTCGGATAGCTAGTCTTACTTTCGGCGGTGTGCTGGCGCAGGTTTTGGTTCTTCGTCGGCCTTTTTAAGTTTGATGATCATATAAAGTGAACGCAGGATAACGCCTACGCCAAGAACAGTACCGATCGCGTAATAGACGGCAAACCACGGGAATCGCGGTAATCCTGACGGTGCGTGTGCTTCGTCTGCTTCTTTTTGTGGTGTGGGATAGATTCGTTCGCCGGTGACGAGGATGCGATGGGTATTGATTCCTAGCGGTGTACACGTAACTAGTGTGGCAAGATCTTTATCAGGTTCGGCGACGATGGCTTCGCTATCTTCTGGCGCGACTACTTTGACGTCTCGTACTCGGTACGCTAATACTTCGTCGAAGATACTGAGGGTGAAATTATCGCCGGGTTCTAGCCTGTCGAGGTAGCTGAACATGGTTGCTTCGGCGAGGCCACGGTGTGCTGTGATCACGGTTCGGGTGCCAACTCCGCCAACGGGGAGCGATGTTCCTTGGAGGTGTCCGGCGCCGCGAAGTAGTGTTTGTTCTGATGTTCCGTGATAGATGGGGAGGTCTACTTCGGCTTTGGGGATGAGGATTCGTCCCATAATGTCGGTGTCTGCGACGCGCAGGATTTGGTTGTAGTCCCACAGCCCTAGTGATTCTTCGACTTGTTTTACGTCGCTGAGGGGGACGTTTGTGTTCGGGGCAAGCCGTGCTCCTGCTTGGAGGGCTTTGTTGTAGCGGTGTGCTTGATCTAGTTGTTCGGTGCCAGCAGGTTCGGTTTTTGCGGCTATTGCATGGAGTTTTCCGGTTAAGGTGGACTGGGTGTATTGGTGTACCCAGGAGGCCGCTGTGGGGTATAGAAGTACCGCGAATCCTAGTAATGCTAACAGGACGCCAACGATTCGGCCTACATATACTCTCATGCCTTGACTTTCTTTTGCGAGGTGGTTTGACACCGGTGATGATTCTGGGTGCTGTGCACGTGGTTTGCGTGGTGGCTTAAGTATCACTGGGTTGCTTGTTGCGGGGGGGGAGCTTTTTATAAGTTAAGCCTCAAGGTCACGGTGTGTGCCTTGAGGCTTAACTTATGGTAAGTGGTTAATCAGTGATTAACGCGTTGCCCATGTTCAGGCCTTACGACGGCGGGTTACTATCACAGTACCGAATGCGATCAGTACGATAGCTGCACCAGCCATGGTCAAGAGAACCTTGCCAGCTGCACCGGTTAGTGGCAGGTTTGGAAGATCACCTGGACCATAAGGTTCGTTAGGAACCTCCCGATCACCACCCTGGCCACCCGTATCCTGAGTAATGATAATCTCAAACGGCTCACTATTTAGCTTGAAGCCGGCAGGAGCTGAAGTTTCTTTCACCCAATAACTCTTTCGAGCTGCAGCATCCTTACCTCGGTAAAGATCTTGAATGTCAACGATGCCCGCGTCGTTAGAGGTCTGATCGGTTAAGACAGGTTCGCGATCGGCATTCGCATCTTCTAGAGTCTTAAATACGGAGAACTTAGCATCCTTCAAATTAACTTTTCCTTCAGTGGAGACTTTGTGCAGTTTGTAATCACCGAAGTAAGCGGTAGGCGGCGTCGCACCCGGGTCTGGTGTGAACGGTGGGATAGTTGGTGGTGGGGTGGGATCCTGTGGATAGTTTGGATCACTGCCAGGAGGGGTCTGAGGGTCAAGTGGCTCACCAGGATTAAATGGTTTACTACTTACCTCGTAGGCGACATTGAAATTATTGTTAATAACTTTATTTGCCTCTAGTGAATTAACGGTTGCGAAGAACTGGATATTAAGATTCTTCCCCTTTTTCGCATTCAGCTTATTCAAACCAGCATTTGTGAACTCAATTTTAAAATTCTTGGTGCCTTGACCGCTAACCTTATAGTGATGAGGTCCTGTCAAATCTTGTCCAGCTGTCAACCGATCACCATCAAGAGTAACTACAGCATCATTTTGTTGACTAACTACAGTACCTTCTTGCAAGGTATCGGTAACCTCGAATTTAGTGATGGCGTTATTGACCGCAGGAACAGGAACGGTAAGCTTCCAGTCGATATCGGTACCTAGTTTAGTAGTATTAGTGTTATCGCCAGCAACCTTGTCAAGCTTCTTGGTCACTTCGTTCTTGGGATACACGTGAAGGTCGTACAACCAGCCATCTTGAGCATTAGGAGCGGATGGATTAGCGTAAGGAATCGTTACGAAGAAAGGCTCCACTGCTTTCGTAACACCCGCAGGCAACGGATCGATTTCTCGCACAAGGTAAACACCAACAGCGAGCTCATTAAATTTTGTTACACCAGCGTCGGTTGTTTGTGTCAGAGTAGTGGCGGTGTCTAGACGGCTACCATCTGCTTTTTGGACATTATCGCCAACAACTTTAAGCCCTTCAAGCTCACTCCAATTAGCAGCCTTTGTTAAGTCGAGATCCACTTTAGTCACAGAAAATTGAGCACCAGAGATCTTACGCTCTGCTTCTTGTGGAGCATTCAGCTGCTCGGTGCCATCAGCTTTGCCCGCAAAGGTAGGCGCAACGTACTTATGAACAGTCAAACTACCTTTTTGGTTTTCATTAATATTACCTACCTCGACATCGGCCGCAGATTGAGCGAATGCAGCAGGTACTACAAGTGTTGCAAACGCGATTGCGAAAGCAGTGATTAACGCTAGGAATGCACCTAGACGTTTAGTTCTGAGAGTATTACTCACTATGAACTCCTTCTTTTTTGTTGTATTTTCATCCCAAGGGACGATAATTAGTTACGCTTTGGCTTCGCAATCACGAAGGCCAGGGAGGCTCCACCAATGAAGATGGCGCCAAAAATCATGTAGGGCAGAGTGCCCCACCCGCCGGTTAGCGGAAGTGTAGGAGATATAGCTTGATCGTTTTTAACTGTTAACACTTTTTCGGTGTTGTCAGCAGTTAGCTCAAACTCCTCCGGTTGTTGAGGATTAATAAGGAAGCCAACCGGAGCCTTAGTTTCCTCTACTCGATACGTTCCCAACGGCAAACCAGATACTTTGATTACACCGGCTTGCGGATCGTTATCAAGGTTGAAGCCCGCTTCCGGATTTCCATCAGTGCGATCGGCTAACGCGATGGCCACATCAACCCAGGCACCACCAGAGAGCCGCTGAATCTTCCATTCTGAGCCTGCTAGGCGATCGCCGTTTTGGCTGACCTTATTGATGGAGATACTACCCTTGGGTTGCGGCTTGAGCCGATTAGTTAAAACACACTTAATGTCACCATCAGCCGATGCTGGCAATGTTGCGTTGAAGTACCAGGATCCGTCGTTAACGAAGTTGCTCGCGTTAATCATCTGCAAATGATTGCCACCAACCGTACACGAAAGTGAGATGTTAAATTTTTCGCGATACGCAGTTGCTTGGGGCTCAGGGTAGTCTGCCTTTTCACTTACTGAGATACCGTATTGCCCGGAAGGAATACTGATTGTTGAGCCAATCTGGAATTCTTCAGTGGTTGATCCAGTTACGGTATTACCCTCAACCTTCAGGTTCTTACCTATAGCAGCTCCCCCATGAAATCCAGCAAGAATATTAAACCGAGGAATATCGTCTGCTGGATCAAGATCGTCAAACTTCTTGAATAGCGAGAATGTACGCCCTGCAGTTTTCACCTTATTATCAACCAAGCAATGCAACGAATAATTATCTGGCACATTACCGGGAATTGTTTGTGTATGAGAACGACCAGCTGTCTGTCCCACAATCTGTCCGGAAATTGAATCTTGGTGACAAACAATTTGAGTGGTGTACTTTGTTAAATCAGTATCACCAAATGGCAATTCAGCCACGTTAAACGCTGAACCTACCTGAACATTCGCCGAACCCAAGCTAATCGGACTACCCACAGTATTGGCAGACTTTGTCCAACCAGTAACAAGCTCACGACCTCCCTGAGACACGTTAACTCTGAAATTGTTTGTAGGAGCGTACCGATTATCAAATTGCTTGTAGATATGCACCTTGCGCGTGGCAGTATGCGCGGTATTGTCAACATAGCAATGGATAGTTGCATTAGGCGCAAGATCCTTAGGGAAACTAAACTGCAATGAGGAACTTTGAGCCTCTATTCCAGCAAGTTTCTTTCCACCAGTTGAACGCTGATTGTCATAACACGAAATCGCAGTGTCATAATTCCTTAAGTCAGCGCCATTTTTCCCACGTTCCGCGATTTTCACTCGGCTAGAAGTAGGAATATCAGAAGCCGTGAACAGGAGGTGATCCTGACCGCCACTCTGACTGGAGCTTGTAGTTTCTCGACGAGCGATATTAGTGCCAGTAGTTAATTCAATGGTAAATTGATCGCTGTCGCTGTAACGCTTGTCAAATTTTTTATAAACGTTAACATTATGCGTTTTAGGAAGTTTGCTGGTATTAGTTAACGTACATTCCACATCTCCGGTAACATTCTCAGGAACCGTGAGATCAAAGAAGCGGTTATAGCCAACGTTTTCCTGACTGCCGGGATCCACTTGACCACTACCTGTTGCAGTACACGTTAACGTCGTCCGATAATCAGTTAACTTAGCACTACCAAGGGCACTCTCACGAAAACGCCCTGTGAAGCTAGCTGCGGGCAACTCAAATTCGCCAATTTTGTACTTACCGTCCACAAGAGGCAAGTTTGACGTGTTTACCTCTTCAATCCGGTAAGGCGGTTGATTTTCGTGGCTCCGGAGCGGATTGAAGTCAATCTCAAACTGATCACTCGGCTTAGCTCGCTCTAGCACTTTAAACAGGGTGATCTTACGTTTAGCTTTTGGAGGGGTGGGCGTTGCAGAAGGAAACGGACACCCGTGCATTTCAGTCACGATAGGATTAGGACGACCGGCATTTTTCCCCCATGCATATACTTCATTGCTCACTTTATTGTTATCAAACAACGTCGTAGCAGTGACCGGAGTTCGTTGCTGAATTTGTGCTGTATCTACCTCAAAGAACCTAGTTATGGTCCTGTTGTCAGTCGTATCTCCATAGAACGCCACAATCATCTTTCCTGCGGACGAATAGCTGACGCCACTCAACTTGCGTGGCTTAAAACCTGGGGTCTGAACCGCAACATTATTAAAGATTTTGCTGTTCTTAATCTGCACGGGAGTAGAGCCGAGCTTATTATTCCTATTGTGGTAGAAGCCTGCCCCGTTAGAAGAACGCCACTGACTACTCTTACCGTTCCACGTCGCACCGGGGGCATTGATACGTTCGCGCAGATCGTTTGCAGTTATCTTGACGAGACTGATCGTTGAATCGCTCTGGATTCCATCGCCTAAACTACCACCAATGGAACCACTAGTTATGTATAGGTCGCCTTCTGGAGAACTGATGAAATCACCAGTGGAGGTATCCTGAAGTTGCGGTACAGAGGTATGGCCAAGATAGATGATCTGACCATCAGGCTTCCGGGCAAAAAGTTTGAAATCGTTTGTGTTGTTGCTGCGGTCGCGCTCATGCGCTGTGCCACCGAAAATATAGGTTCCATCATTGAGGACTGTTCCGCCGATGAAACTCGTGTATGCCCTCGAAAAAGTGTTTTTCTTTTGCCCCGGACCGTACTCCGGAGTAAATAACGTTGACATTGTTGGAGAGTGCCCGAAGTGTCTCCCCTTTGGAACCTTATTCTGATAGATCGTTTCGCCGTGCCACGTCGCACTTTTCCAGCCGTTTTCAACGCGCCCAGTCCGGGTATGTGCATACCATTTACTGGTACGTTTATCAAACTCATGAATGATAATGCCCTCGCCACCCGGATTTTTATCGTTCGTCTTAGGCGCATTGAGGACGAATATTTTATTTCGATCGAAACCCATAGCGTCGAAACGACCATCGGGGTTGTAGCTCAGCTTGGGGTGATACTGTGCTCCGGAGTCCGAGCGGACACCCCCGTCGTTATTATTAAGCCAATGAAAAATTCCAAACGGAACGTCATTAGTTGTAATGAGTTCGGCTGGCTTGCCGTCTGAGTTGTATTTCCAATGCTGAAGTTCACCACGCGAACCTAAAACATGGAAAACTCCAGGAGTACAAACCGATTCGGGAGTTAAGGAGCCCCGATCACGCCCCCCCGCTACAACAGTTGCTGCGGAAAGGTCAAAATCTTCATCATCGTCAGATAGTGGATCCGAACTATCCCCCAAAGAATCACTATCTTCAGTAGGCACACCTTCGGATGACGCCTCACCATCAGTGCTAAGTGGTGCATCCACTAGATCGAGCGAATCTTGATCCGAAGAATCATCCAAAGAGTTAGGTAGCTCCGAATCAGAGTGAGACGAAGGCACAGTATCTGCACTAGCAGTAAGCCCTGCGATAGGGAGACTAACCAGCATTGCTAAACTTGTTAAGCCAGCAACCCCATACTGCCAGGTAACTTTACGACCAAACATACAACTCCCATATAACTACCTTGCGGTAAAAACCTTAATAATACCGATGAAACAACGAATAACTAAGTAGTCACTCTATCAGCTTGAAGCTGAAAGAGGATCTCCACCCTAGAACTGGGAGATAGTACACATTCGTTACATTGAGCTAGCACTGCAGTATTAGCCGAGTGCCCCAATTCCCCGCCATACAACCCGCTACCGCAGCGCCCGCCCAGTCACCACATCAAAATACAGCACCTCAGCCGTAGCCGGAGCGATGCGCACCACGTCATTAACCCCAACGCGCTGATTGCGCTCAAGATGCACAGCAATCCGGTTATTATCAACGACTGAACAAAAATCGATCCTCCTGGTATTGTGCTGCGCAACCGTAGCATACATAAAAGATTCAGCGCCTAATTGCTCTACCAAATCCACGTGCACATCTAACCCCGGTTCACTCGGCCGAACCAGACGCCACGCCTCAGGCCGTAACCCCACAGTGATCCGCGCGCCGGCCTGGCTGCGAATATGCGGCGCAACAGGCAATAAAGCACTCCCAATCGCTACCGCTACCCCGTCAAAAGCCACATCCAGCAACGAAATAGCCGGCGAACCAATAAAACTAGCAACAAAAACATTATCTGGCTGGCGATAAAGATCAATCGGCCGAACAACCTGCTGTAACTTCCCCGATTCCAATACCGCAACCCGATCAGCCATCGTCATCGCCTCAACCTGATCGTGGGTTACATAAATCGTCGTCACCCCTAGCCGACGCTGTAACTGCGCAATCTCCGCACGCGTAGAACCTCGAAGTTTCGCATCGAGATTAGAAAGCGGCTCATCCATACAAAAAATCCGCGGCTCACGCACAATCGCCCGGCCCATCGCCACCCGTTGGCGTTGCCCACCAGAAAGTGCACCTGGGCGCCGCTCCAACAACTCATCCAACTGAAGCGCTCGGGCCGCAAATGCCACCCGCTCACGAATCACCTCCCGGCTCATTTTCGCATTCTTCAACGCGAACGCCAGATTTTCCGCCACAGTCATATTCGGATACAGTGCATAGGATTGAAAGACGACGGCGACGTCCCGATCACACGTGGGCGCACCCGAGCCATGTCTTGACCATCGATGAATACCCGGCCCGCATTGACCGGCTCTAAGCCGGCAACCATACGCAATGATGTAGATTTTCCGCAGCCAGATGGCCCCACTAGCACCAAAAATTCGCCATGATCAACTTCTAAACTCAGCTGATCTACCGCGGCACGGTTCGCACCGGGAAAAATTCTACTAGCCTGATCGAAGCTAACAGTTGTCATCTTTTCTTCTCCTTACACATAAGCGATGTACCTAGCAGGCAGATCTACCCGCCGCCAGGTACATCGCATATTATTTAGACGCTAGAATTACGCCTAGATTTACTTCAGTTTCGGTTTAATCTGACTATCGGCAATCTTTTGCAGCTCCGCACCCACGCCAGCAAACGTGGCAGCCACATCCGCACCGGCCACGATCTTATCGAGCGCAGCACCGAGCTTCTGATCCCCACCAGGGATCAAAACCCGGTAATTATCTTGCGACGCGTATGTGCTAGCTGCTCAACAGCAGTGGAAGCATGAGGATGCTTCGCCATGTAGGACTTCATCTGCTCATTATCCTGGGCACCCTTAGTTACCGGCATATATCCCGTTGCTTGCGAAAAGGCACTAGTAGAATCATCGTTGGTCATAAACGCAATGAACTTCACCGCTGCAGCGCGACGCTCGCCAGTAACTTTCGCCGGAATCGCAATGCCGGCTCTGCCCGTTGGGCACACATAGCTGTCGCCAAAACCAGGCAAAAACGCGGTAGCTAACTCGAAACCTTGCACTGTTTCTTCCAAACCTTGCAGCGAGCCAGTTGATTGCAGTAACAGCGCCGATTGGCAAGCAGCAAAACTTTCCGACGGAGTTTTCGCCGTTTCGATCAAACCCGATCCGACCATCTCTTGTAACCACTGACCGGCCTCGATCGTTTGCGCGCTAGTCAGATTCTGATCCCATTCTTTGGAGTAAGATCCCCCGAAAGACCAGTTAATATTTTGAAAATACCACGCCAAATAATCCGAACCGAACGGAATAGATAACGCCAGTTTCCCACCCATCGCCTCAGACTGAAGTGTCCCAGGTTTTCTTGCGTTTGAGAAGATGGGAAAATGTTTATCATGCCAAAGAAATTTGATCAGGATGCTAAGGATCGGGTGGTCCGGCTTATCGTAGATAGGATCTTGAGCGAGGGGTTGACTATCCAGGCTGCTTGCCAAGCTATAGCACCCAAGCTTGGGGTTTCGTGGCAGTCGGTTCTGTTAAGCGCTCGAGCCAGACGCGATAGTGAGTTTGTGGGGATTATGCGTGGATATTCATGCCTCGAATTATGGTGTGTATGGGGTGGGTGAGATGTGGCATGCTTTAGGGTGTGCCTGGATCATGATTGGGTGTGAACAAACAGCTAGGCTTATGCGTTTAGCCGGCTTGTCAGGCAAAGGTAAAGGGCCGATCCTCGGTGGTGAGTCGGCTAAGAAGATGTGAAGATACTCGTCTTGATTTAGTTAATCGTCATTTCCGTGCCGTTAAACCCGGCCAGTTATGGGTGGGGCGATATGACGTATGTTCGAACACGTCAGGGGTTTGTGTATGCGGCTTTTGTTGTGGATGTTTTCAGCCGTAAGATCGTGGGGTGGGCGTTGTTGGATTCTATGCGAACCCAGGCTTTACCAGGCGTTAAACCAAGCAATTGCTTGTGCGAAGGAGGTCAGCGGGCTAGTAGACCATGGCGATCATGGTTCCTAGTACGCTTCGATTGTGTATAACGAGCACCTAGCACAGGGGAGGGATTATTCCCTCAACAAGGTAGCGTGGGTGATAGCTACGATAATGCTTTAGCTGAGAATGTCAATGGTTGTTATAAAAACGAGCTTATTCATCCTCGTACATGGCAAGACGTACTCGAAGTGGAAATCGCTACTTTTGAATGGGTAAGTTGGTGGAATAAGACACGGCTACATCAAGCACTCGACTACCGCACACCACTCGAAGTTGAAAACGACTACTGGCACACCGTTAACACAACACAGAAAATACAAACACCAACCAGGACAAAAGCCTAAGAAGTGAAGTGCCCCGGGTTTTGTTCCTAGGCACGTGCCTTGATTTCTATTATTTCATGGCCGGTGTTGCCGTTCCAAAACTCCTGTTCAACCTCAGCCGGTGTACGGTAGCCCAAGCTCTGGTGAAGTCGTGACTCGTTCGGCCACGAAACCCATTCAAACGCCAGCGATTTCAACATCCAACCACGCCCCGCCCCATGACCACCTATGAATCAGCTCATTCTTGAAATGAACCGTTGACGTTCTCAGCCAAAGCATTGTCATCCGAATCGCCAACCGTCCCTGTCGAGGTAAGTAATCCCATGCTCGGCAAGACGCTCATTGTAAACAATGGACACATACTGTAAGCCGCGGGTTGCAATGGTGAATCAGCCCAGTTGTTTTCCTCGCACATACGATCGCCTGATTGAGCGCCTGCAACAGTAACGCTTTACGTTCGCATTGAACCGACCAGCGCCCACCCGATAAATCCGTCCGGAGTGAACACATCGGTCACAAAAGCGGTGTAGAGAAAACCCCTTACGGGTACGGACATAGGTCATGTCACCCCACCCACAACCGATTCGGCCTCGGAGCTCGAAATTCACGTCACGCCAAGTCTAGGCGAGTATCTAGCACCCGAGGTTTGCGAGTTGTCACAAGCAACCTGGCTCTTACCTTTACCCCTAACTCCAGCAAGGCGCATCAAACGAGCGGTATGCTTCACGACCAATATCGATCCCCTCACGGTCCAACGCGTGCCACATCTTACGAATCGGGTAGACATTGTAGTTACTTTCATGAACCTCAACGATATGTACTATCGGCAGCAGCATCACGCAGGCTACGAACACTCACACCACAAGATTGTGATTGACGATAGCCACAAACCACCAACACGGTCAGTGTTTAACGTCTTGCAGATGAACTGAGTAGAGAAACGCTTCCGATACTCATCAATGAACCGAATCATTTACCAATGTTTCGGGGCCAGTTCCAACGTTAAAAGCCGACGCTGCTTATCTGAACTCATGAGTATCACAAAGCTCCTGATTTTCACGGCGTAGTCGTACATTTTCGACTTCCAAGTCCTGTGGGCATGCGTTCAAGAACGCGCCCCTTCCACGGCGAGCTACCTGAGTCCATTGCGCAGCAGTGTGCCAAGAAACACCTAGTTTCGGTGCCACAATCTTGCACGCTTCTTGCAAGGAAACATTCTCCGCCACAATACGGTCTTCTACCAAGCGGACGACACGATCCTTCGCATCCTGATCAAATTTCTTTGGCATAGTCCAGATTATCCCATCTACTCAAACGGAACAAAACCCGGGGCACTTCAAAGAAAACCCAGTACACTTCACCCGACCACTCCTAAAGGACTACTGATATAGCCCCAATACATTTAAAAGCGATCTGCTATAACAATGCATGACCACTATTTCGTCAATTAGTACCGAAAGATATGTTCGTTATGAAGAAAATTCACTTCATGCTCGCATTTTGCTTAGCGTTAATCTCGCTAAGTGCTTGTAACAATGATCCAGATTCTGCAGATATGGTTAGTGTGCCTTCATCATCTTCCGCATTATCGGGAGAGAATGTTGACCACGTTGAAAAAGCTTCAGCGATGCTGGCTTCACAAATATAGAGCGAGAAGCAATAACTGATTTAGTGTTGGGCTGGATGACAAAAGATGGAGAAGTAGAAAACGTTACAATCAATGGACAGAATTCATTTTCCGCATCCGACCAATTCAAGAAAGATGCACCAGTAAGAATATTTTTTCGCACCTTCCCAGAACACGATAAAAAAAGAAACTGACTTAGATAATCCTCCAACAGACAAAAGTAATGACTCTCAAAGTGAAACTCCTGTAGAAGAAACACAACCAAAAGATCAGGAAACTACAGCTACGCTAACTCCAGAAAATAATCCTGAGCTAGCTAATCTGTTACAACTCGGCAACGAATTTGACCCTTCAATTACCAGTTTCGAGAAAAAGTATCATAACCAAAACATAGAATTCGATGCTTCTATCTGTTTCATGGACCACTACCGTTCCTCATCGAAAGTATATAAGACCCGATGGGATTTCTTGATATGCCCTGGTGACTATGACCCAGACTCACAGCGAGGACCAAACTTCAAATTAAAGAACCAATCTTTCTCAACTCTCAATATTGAGGGAAACCACGAATCCGTAAAACTTGGCGATAATATCCGCATAACCGCCAGAGTCGATAGCTACGAACAAAAAGCGGTCTTTTTTATCTAACTCCCGTTAAAATCACGTTCCGGTAATAATCATAGCTGGGCTGACTGAACCCGTGGCTTAGCCAGCCCAGCTATTGAAGTTACGAGCTCCCTTCGTTATACCAGCCAAGCTCAGTAATCTCACAGTCCACTGCCCAGATCCGCCAGTTTGATCCAGATTAGTTGCCATCAGACTAGTTACTGCACATACGGACGACCTAGCGATGGATGATCCGTCACTTCAGCCAATCAAAGATCCAAGTTCGTAACGCCGCGCACTCAATTCACGCTGTGCTCCTCGCAGGATCGACCCTTCAAATGGAAGCTGAGACAAGTCAACAGTTTCCGCCACACTAAGAGCAAGGCGTTGTGCTGACCGTGCCGCCCGCAATGGAATACCTACATTCTGGGCAAATTCGTCCCAGTGCCTACCGCGTATTTTTTCGTGCGCCCTCCCATAGGCAATGCCATGTCAAAGTCACGATAGAGCGCAGTGCACGGCAGGTCATACATAGGAGCCACCGCCCATACGCCCTTCGGATTACGCAATATCGACACGTTTTTTGCATGCAACTCACCATTGCCAGTTAACCATGCAAATAGAAATTGAAGGTAAAGATTACGAGTTGCAATAACGGGTGCTTGCGTTCGGCTTGCTAGCGCAGTCACAACATCCTCAGAATCAACCGCATATTTACGCGCCGGCGAAATTTGCAGAATCTGCGATGCGTCTTCTTGAGCTAGCCGCAACAAAGTACCATCCTCATTCGTTACACGATCGAATCGGCGAACAAGCAGCCCTTCTGCACCTCGCCTATCTGTAACAATGTCGGCCTGAGCTACTGGTATTTTCAACCCGCTCGCACAACATAAATGAAGATACTCGTTCTGGACCAGGTGCGGAAAATTCGCAGGATCTATCTTCAGAATCGCATGATCTGTTCCAGTAGCGATCGGAGCACTCATCATTGAAGACGAGGCTTTGTTTTGCACCCCAGGTACTGCGTGCCGATCTACAGTATCGATTACGGTAGCAAAGTCCCAGTCTGCTACATCACCGATAAGCGGTGGTTGCTCAGCAGGAGTCACCCCGGCAGGAAAGACTCGGACATCTCCCGGTGTATCAGCACCGACCGCAAGGAGCATGGTCAATTCATCGTCCATTGAGGTTTTGGTGGATTGCTTTAATACTGTTAGCCGGTGACCCTCTGGTAGCAGCCCGGCAAAGAATGCCGGAAGAGCTCCCCCTGGGCGCACAGCCTTTTCGCCTAACGGCAACGAAAATGAAACCGGTTCGCCACTATAATCAGGAAGGTAGGAAAATTCGACGTCTCCATTAGGTAGACGAGTTAGTGTTCCTGCATGCAGATCTCCTTTATAAACATCTGCGCTTTCAACAAACCGTAAATCAGGGAGTTCCATAGCCAGTGATTGTTTCACGGCAGTACCACCTGAACCTCTAAACCAAGGGTTGCTGCAACAGCCAAAAGAGCTTTCAGACTCGGGCTTGTCTCGCCTTGTTCGAACTTACGAACAGTCCGATCTGACACGCCCGCAAGATCGGCTACCTGTTGCTGAGTAAGTCCATATTCTTTACGAGTCGTTTTCAGTTTCTGGGCGATCGACGTCGGAGCACCAGCAGCACTGACAGCGGACACTTTTTTCGGAAGGATATTTCCGGTTAAGGTATTCATGACCATAAGAATACCCTAGGTTCACTACTTTCGGAACAATTTTTCCGAATTACCATTTTTTATCAACATCGTGGACATACAGACAGTTTTTTCGGAAGGATATTTCCGAGTGGATCCACCCGGAGGAGCAACGCTAGCCCAGCAACCGTGCGTATGGAAAACTTGGCAATAGCGCAAACCTAGCTCATATAGACCTCGGTTTGCGCTATTGCCCAGATTCGCAGACGCGGGTCACGAACCGATCGGCTTAGTAGCGATAATGCCAACGGCACATAAGTTATCGGCATACTCGGTAAAGATTGCCCGCATCGCAAGCATACGTTTACGACCTGCCGGATTAGTGATCATGTTTTTAACGATCCGAAGCACCCCTACTACCCCTTCGTCAGCAAGCAGGCGTTTGGGTTCCAGCAAGCTCATGGAGTTACTGTAGGTGAATTCGACGGCAAGCCCGGCTTCGGTCAGAAGCTGCTGCCATTCTGGCATTGTGAGCGGCCTAGCTCCAACCTTGATCGTACGTGAAATCTCTTTTTGTAGTTGCTGAGCTAGTTCGGGTGCAATATTATCCGGAGTCAGACCCATCTCATGAATGACATATTTGCCACCCGGTTTCAGCAATCGCGCAGCCTCACGCATTGTCGCCATCTTGTCAACAGGCGACATCATGGTAAGCATTGCTTCACCCATCACCATATCTGCCACGCCATCTTCAAGACCAGTATTTTTTGCATCGGCGGCCACTAAACGACTAGCGACGTGCGGATAGTTCTTAAGAACTCGGCTAACCTCCGAGGTACCTTCCGTGTGCGGATCTACTCCGATGTAACTGCTCGGCGGCGTTTGAAGCAACAAACTAGCTGTTTTACCTACGCCTGGCCCAAACTCTACAACCGTCTGTGTAGGTTTCAGTTCGGCGTGCTCCAGCAAAGTGGTGGTCATTTCTAGCCCTCCAGGGCGTAGCACCCGCTTCCCCATTTTGGCTAGTAGCCAGTGGCCCTGCAGTCGATTTTCCGCTGGACCGCTCCGAGCACCTTTTATATCACCGCTCATGAAGTCTTCTCCGAGGTTGGTTGAACCACTAAAGTCAATGACATATAAGACGGTTCTACCGCTTCAACTGCATGGCGTTCATTCGGCGCAAGATAAATAACATCTCCACCGCTGACAGTGTGCACTTCACCAGAAACTGTGAACAGCATTTTGCCAGATAAAATATTGACGATCACTGCCCGCGATGAGGAGTGCTCGGTTAACACTTGACCGGCATCCATCGAAAACATCACGTGACGCAGCAATTCATTATTGACCACCACTCGCGACGTCGTCGAATTCTTCACTACAGGTAAATCGGCCAAAATATCAGCTACCACAACTGATTCTGATAACGAGGTTGGCGACATCTCAATCTCCTTGTTGTTTAGGTAAGGCTTACCTTACCATAGCTATCCTGGAGAAAGATTGAACCGTCCTGGGTTTTGTTCCTAGGTGGTGGGTATTAGTATACTGGGTTGGTTGGCCCAGTGGTGGTCTTCGATTTCTTGCGGGGTGCGGTATCCCAGTTCGCAGTGGAGGCCGGTGGTGTTCCACCAGTGAACCCAGCATAAGGTTCCCCACTCGACTTCGGTTAATCCTTCCCAAGTTTGGGAGTAGATCAGTTCACTTTTGTATAGGCCGTTGATGGTCTCGGCTAGGGCATTGTCGTAGGAGTCTCCCACGCTACCAGTGGACTCATCAATCCCCAGATCATGTAGGCGTTCGTGGTAGGCGATGGAAACGTATTGGCTACCGTGATCACTATGATACACCAGGCCCTTCAGCCTTCCTTTAACGGTTGCAATCGCATGATTGAGCACCTCTAAGGGCAAAGCCTCGGTGGTCAGGCGGCTCTTGGTTGCCCAGCCCACGATCTTCTTGGAGTACACGTCGGTGACGAACGCGGTGTAGACGAATCCAGACTGGGTGCGCACATAGGTAATATCCGCAACCCACAAACGGTTCGGCGCTGGTGCGCGGAAGTTACGCTGAACCTAAGTCAGGGCGCACATCTGGCCTTGTAGCGGGCTTGGTAGTGATGGGCTTCCTGCCTCGGATCACCGTGAAGTCCAGCGATCTTCATTAACCGGGCAACCTGATCGCGGCCAATGCTATGACCTGCCCGAGCCATGGCCCGCCTGAGCCATGGCATGCCACATCTTACCCACCCCATACACGCCGTAATTGTTCCGATGGATATCGATCATGATGGGGATCACTTCGCAGTCCCGCAACGAACACTTGGAAGACAAAATGCCTCTTAGTAGCGCGGTATCCGCGCGCGGTTATAAACCCACCTTCGCGGTGGCGAGCCAATGTAGTGCAGATGAACTCTACCCCGAAACGATCACGATACGCATCGATGAACGCGATCATTTCTTGGCTCGGGGGTCGAGTTCGGACGCGAAAAAAGCCGACGCCTCTTTGAGTAGCTCATTGACCCGCCGAAGCTCCAAAATTTTCCGCACGAAGCCGAGCGTTTTCCGCCTCGTAATCGATCGCGCTGCCTTGCCCGGCTTTAGCCGAAGCGGCGTCCTTTTTCATCCAATCCAAGATCGAATGCGGTGACATACCAAGTTTAACCGCAATCGCTTGGGCTGCTACCCAACGTGAACACTCATGAATCCGCTGATGTTCAAACGTCAAACGAACAGCCCGATCCTTCAACTCCCGCGTAAATTTCCGTGCCATAACAACAATCCTTCCTCAAAACAACACGGAACAAAAGTCAGGGCGGTTCAGTCGCATTCAATGAAACGTTAGATGCTGATTATCGGCTACTCTTTTTAGTTCTTTTATCTGCGCTAGGAGTAATTTTCACCCTGGGATGGATCCTGGCCAACAAAGGAAGTAAGTACTGGCAAGAGAACTGGGAGGATCACGTCCACATTCTCGAGATAATAGCTGCCATCCCAATCCATTCTGTAACTAAAACACCCCAAAACCGACTCTGGACTTTAGGCGCTTCCCCGTATTCTGTCTCTAAAATCAACCAGTTTTTAGGTTTAGTTCTATTCTTGTTCTGGATAATCATCTTTGGATATTCCGTCGCAGCAGGATATCAACTTGGGCATTGCATTCTGCTAATAATAGCTGCAATACTACTGGTAGTTGTAGCAGTATTGCTAACCTTTAAAACTAAGTCAGACGTGGCCAAACAAGACACATGCGAAGATGGAAATCATAAACCAGCGACCCCTTCTTTCAATATAGCTAAATTAGCTTTCGATTATAAAACGAAGTCTTTATAGCACCCGACCACTCACCCATGTGTAAAATTTCCGCCCGATTTTTTACACGTCATTCGGATATGTAAAAACCTTTTACATATCTTCCCACCGCCTACTGCGGGAGCTTCGCGTTGAAAAGTATATTTAAGTATCGCGTATTAACAAACAAAACACTTCGTCCCGTTTTATATCGCTCTAACACCCCTAATTCAACAAGCTTCTCCGCATGTTTTCCAGCAGTTGGACGACTGACGTTCAGCGCCACCATCAAATCTGCATAGCGTAGATATGGCTTTTCGTACAACGTATACGCCAGATCACGAGCCGGCATTCCACCTTCATGTAGTAAGCCGATCGTCTCCTCAATCTGATCACGAATAACATAAACTAAATTACTCGTCCATTGAGAAGTTATAGCAACCGCATTGAGCATATACAACACCCAAGGTATCCAATCGCCTTTCTGGGTGACATTATTCAACAGTCGATAATACTCATCTTTATGTTCCACAATATAACCAGAAAGATAGGTAATCGGCTGACGAAGCAAACCCTCATGAACCAAATAAAGCACGTTAAGAATTCTGCCAGTTCGCCCATTACCATCCGAAAATGGGTGAATCGCTTCAAACTGGTAGTGTAAAAGAGCCAACTTAATAAGTGGATCTAACGACATGTCATTATGCAAAAAAGATTCCCACTTTGTTAAGTGCTCCAGAATAACGCTCTGCCCTTCTGGCGGAGTGTAAATGCGATCTTTTGTTACCGGATTACCAATATATGTTCCAACATCACGTCGTATATCCATTTCAACACCTGTGATTGTTGAACATACAAGCTTAGCCGTATTGGTTGTCAATGGCCGGTCTCGAATCGCTTCACTTCCCACATATAGAGCCTGACGATAACGCAAAGCTTCGCGCGTAGCAGGAGAAGGAGTTTCTACATGATGCGCCGCACGAAACAACTCATCATTCGTCGTCACAATATTTTCAATTTCATTCGATGCCTGAGCCTCCAGCAACGGAATAGAGTGAATGAGAATATCCGGATTAGGAAGTAGCTCAGCGGCTGCATCTGCCTTAGCTAAAGCTCTCGAAGCGCGAATAACAGCAGTATAAACTTCCGCAGTACCCACACCATTCGGAGGTAAAGGCGGTAAATCTTGAAAGGGCTTCATGCGGTCAACACTCATAGCTCTAGAATATCCCCCAAATCCGCATGTGTAAAATTTCCGCCCGATTTTTTACACGTTATTTGGATGTGTAAAAAATCTTTACATATTGATTTCTATTAAAACGCCAAAAGTCGATCCCACGATCTGAATTAATTGGCAGCATCTGCAGCAAACGGGGAAATAGCGCAAACTGCGACGTATATGAACGAGGTTTGCGCTATTCCCCGAATCAGTGCACACTATCGAGCCTATAAGTCGGCCTTTGACCCGAATCCCCCACCTACCTCCGCGCCGAGCGCACATACAAAACAAGCCAGGCTGGCCGTAATGGCCAGCCTGGCTATGATTTACCACAGCACGAGCTTCTTAACTACAAGCTAGGAAAGATCTGCAGGGTTGACATCAGCGGTTCCGAGAACGCCCGAGGTTTCATCATTGTGAGTTGCCATGAGAGCAACACCAAATCCTAAACCGCCGCCTACTAATCCTAGGTATACCACCATCATGACGAGTGCTGATGTTGTCATGCTCGTTCACCTTCCTTCTTACGTTCAGTTAATTCTGCCTGCTCGGCTGCCGCGGCCTGCACAGCCACTTCAGCCCGCTCGGCCACCGCAGCCGGCGCACCGCCCGTTGCCTTACCGGCAACCATCTGCTCAGTCTTATCCAGGTCGAATGCGAATTCTGCTGGAGCTTCAAATTGCGTACCCTTCACCCACGGCAGGTAGCTCAGCACGAAAGCAAGCACCCAGATCAGCAGAGCTAGTCCCCAACCGTAAACCAGCAGCTGCATTGTGGTGTAGCCACCGTACGGATTCGTCAAGAGTTCTCGCGTATCGCCCACCAATGTCACTGCCAATACGAATGGGGTGAGTACACCAACTGCAGCAACCCACCAGCCACGAGTCGGGATGGTCGAGATAGCATCCAAGTGACGTGAGAGCACAGGGAACATCTTCATGCCCCAACCGACAACCACTAAGGTCACGAGTGCGATGGCAACGATGCCGAACACGTTGATGAACTTATCCATGATGTCGAGCGTGGCAAGACCAGTCGTGGTGGGCAATAGGCCCACGGAGATCAGCGCAGCGAGACCACCAACTACCAACACGGCTTTGCGGCGAGCCCAGCCGAACTTGTCCATTGCAGCTGAGATCGGCACTTCGATGATGGAGAACATTGAAGTGAATCCGGCCAAGAAGAGCGAACCGAAGAACAGCACACCGAATAGTGCACCGCCGGGCATAAGCGAGATGATCTTTGGGAAGGCGATGAATGCTAAACCGATGCCGGAGGAAACGACGTCGCCTACTTCTTGTCCTGAATTCATTGCCATGTATCCCAGCACGGAGAAGACGCCGATGCCGGCCAACACTTCGAAGGAAGAGTTAGCGAAGGCAACCGTCCACGCTGTTGTTGTCACGTCGGTTCGGCGCTTCAAGTATGACGCCTGGGTGAGCATAATTCCGAAACCAACCGCGAGCGAATAGAAGATCTGGCCATACCCAGCCATCCATACCGATGGCTTTAACAGAGCCGACCAGTCCGGAGTGAACAGCGTATCGAGGCCCGCGGATGCTCCTGGTAAGAACACTGCGCGCACCGTAATAGCCAAAAACAACACGATCAATAGCGGCACTGCCAGCTTCGATACTTGGCCGACACCATGCTCGACGCCTTTTGACATCACGAAGAGTAGCACCAGCCAGATTACTGCCAACACCACCGTCAAACCGGGAAGATAGCCGCCGGTAAACACCGAGGTGCCGTCGAGCTGGAGAAACTCCGTAAGGAAGAACGCTTCAGGGTCATCACCCCATGCGAGCGTCACTGAATAGTACGTGTAGAAGCCAGCCCAGGCCAAAATTGCCATGTAATAGACGGCGATGAAGAACGTCACCAGCGTCTGCACCCAGCCCAACGCTTCCGCATGCTTTGACACGCGGCGGAATGCCAACGGTGGTGCGCCACGGAACCGATGCCCGATCGCATAGTCGAAGAACAACATCGAGATACCACCGGTCACCAGCGCAATCACGTAAGGAATGAGGAACGACCCGCCACCATTTTCGTATGCAATGTATGGAAAACGCCAAATGTTCCCCAGACCAATAGCAGAACCAACGGCAGCAGCAAGAAATACTGTGCGGGAAGACCAGACTTCTCTACCTGTTGTTGTAGACATAAAAGACACCTTTGCTGGATGTTAATGAATAATCAGAACACATAAATGCGAATGAAGATATAAAAAATCCCCGAACCAGACAGGTTTCGGGGTGGGGTGCGCAGGACTGCGGATGGCGGCTTCTCTAGCCTGCACACCCGCTAATAATCTCTAAGCTCTTACGCAACATGATGCTTACAGTATCATTACTATTTCCAAAACGTCAAATGAGTGACCCCGCATGTAACCGAGGCCACTCATTCCACTAAATGCTCTTCAGTTGGAACGCAAGCTTAATACATCTGCGTTGCCTGCATAACATGATCGTTTTCCATAATCACCGGCTGGCCATACTCAAGATCCGGACCGTCGTCATACATCGACCGCAAATACGTTTCGAGCTGCTCACGCGAGTCAAACCAGCTCGCCCGATACGGCTGATCGAATGCCAGCTTCTCAACGAAAAGCAGCTTACCTTCCGCACTATCTTCAACCAGCAAGCCCATATGCCCGATGAACATCGCTGCGTCTTTCGGATCGATATTGTCATGAATATAGACGCTGACCATGCTTACCGGACCGACCTTAAAACCGATCTCATGCTCAAGAAGATAGTTAATGATGTCATTGGTATGACGCTGGGAATCTTTCTCCGCCACCGTAGGTACTCTGCCAAAAAGACCAAGGAAGGTTTCACGCTCAGCACCGACAAACATCTTCGGCTCAGTATCCAAGGACTCAATATCGAAGAAGAGCTGCGAATCATCAGCACCCTGCGGTTTGCCCACCGTCACCTGCTCACGACCCAACGTGAACGTTGTGATTCGGCAATTCGTTAACGGTGTGGCCTTTTCTTGGGCAGCTTGAGCAAGTGCAACGAGATCAGCCTTTTGAGCTTGCGCTAACGGCTGGAAGCCGGATTGGATTAACGACGCCGTAGGCACATGATCGTAAAAACGTTTCACCTGCGTATCGAAATCGTTTAGCGCCTGCTCGCCTAACCCGGCATTCTTCAAAACCGTGTAGACCTCATGGCGGGACTGCTCATCGACCAGATTACTGGTACGCACCGAGGCCAACGCCGGATCAACTGCAGGTGTTTCTGGCCCGCTGGCTTCAGATTCAGAAACCACTGACGTCTCCAGATCACCAGTGTCCGCTACCGAACCTGTTGCATCGCTACAGCCTGCAGAAAAACTCGCAGCTAGAACTACTAAACCTACTCGCTTCCATGTTTTCATACCGCAAGTGTATCGGCTTTCAACCGTGACCGTCTAAAAGAAAGGACCGCAACCGCAATCCCGGCAAGCACGAACTGCGGAACTAATATCGCGGTGGCCACCGCAGAATTCGACATACCCCCGTCATCAACATTGACCACCACAAGCGGAGTAACATTCACCGTCCAGTGAATTAACGCCGCCAACACGGCACGCTGCCACCACGACCCACCAGTCACCATCTGTAAACCCAGCGAGATCGCCACACAGGTGGCCGCAAAAACCACGAAAAACCACGGATCTAGAAGCATGTGACCATGCCAAAACGCCCAGATAACGCCAACGAATACCGCACCCGTGATCGCACCAAAGCGCCGCACAAAGAGCGGTTGTAGAAACCCACGCCAACCGATCTCTTCTAAAAATGCGCCCAAGAACTGCACAGTCAAAAACCCGACCAAGGCCCAGTCGGTAAAGACTGCAGCGAAATAATGCACACCGAGCACCGCTGCGAGCACCCAGGTGAAACCCAAGTATCCTAAGCAAAGCCCGGCCGTGATCAGCAACCGACGTCGGAAATAATGCTCACTGGTAGGAACAAGCGGCAGGTACCTACTTAAGAAACCACGGTAAAAATACCACGTCGTCGCCAAGCCCAGCGCCGGACCAAGTTGCGGAAACGCAATGTAGTCAAGATTGACGCCAAGACCAAGTTGCAGCCCAGAAAGCCATAACGAATGCGCCAACGTCGCTCCCATAAACAACGTTATGACACGCCACGGAAGCCCGCGCGCACTGCGCTCCCGGATACTCAAACCAGCCATGCCTACCTCACCTTTTGCAGTAATAGCATACTGACATCACGCAAAAAGTCGCGTTTGTCTTCCCTGGGCAGAATGGCCCCCGCTAGGCACTCACGCCAGGGTATCGCCGTCGATAATCTGGGCTGGGAAATAGACGGAAGGCACCTCGTCGCCGTTAAATCGCGCAACCACTTTATCTACGCACGCCCGGCCCATCTGGTAACGATCCGTACCAGACTCCGTCGTGTGACTGTTGCGCCCAGCATCAATAAGATACCGAGCACCCAAGGTCACCAACGAATAGTCTTTTCCGACGTCCAACCCGAAACGAGGCGAAATAGAAACTAGTGACGTTAATGCTTCCGCATTATCACCCATCACCACCGTGCGATGAGCACTCAAGGACAACTGATCTAGAATCGCAAAAGCACTCACCGAGCACGAAGGCAAACGCAAAACCGCAACATCGGCACCCGTATGATCGCGAGCCTGCTTCACACCCTGCACGATCAGATCTGTCATACGATTAAAATCTACCCGGTCTTCGGAACGCGCCACCACAATACACCGCTGATAGCCCCGTTGATATGCATAATCTACAGCGCGACGGCCAATATCGAAAAAATCAGACTCCACAAACGGGATGCGGTTTGTGCCCGGCGAACCTAAAAACACTGCCGGAATACATTCCTCTTCAACGACGCTCTCACGCCAATCCCCGTCTGAAACCTCCATCATGATTAACGCGTCGAAGACTCGCGAGCGCAAATATGCCCGGAAAGACTCCGGATCTTTATGGCTAACCACCGGAATAGTCAACATAATGCCGAGTTCAGCAGCCCTATCTCGCATACCAGCAATATATTCGCCAGCAATCTGATCAATGACATAGTCGCCAACGCCAAGATGGAGTCCGATTGTACGCAATGAGCGAGCCGCCAAGTTCCCTGCCCACCGATGCGGAACGTATCCCAGTTCCGTGATCGCTTTCATGACGCGGGCTTGAGTTTCCTCCGACGTCGGACGCTCACCATTGAGCACATATGAGACAGTCGATGGCGATACGCCAGCACGTTTCGCCACATCTGCACGTGTCGCCATCGACCTCACTCTTTCGTTACATATCAGATAGGTTCACGTTCCCTATCTGACAAGTGCGATAACCGCTGCGGATTATCAGGACAACCAAGCTGCCGTATTTGCCGCCAGCTCAACACCACCGGAAACGTGATCACATGTTCCAGAAGCAATAACAATACTGTATTGTCCCGGAATAACCGCCGGTTCGCTAGTCATGTTGAGAGCAAGTGTAATCTTGCCATTGCGGACAACGAGCACTTCGTTGTTATCATATGCAACCCATTCAAAATCGCCATGCCCGAGATCGTAATGCCGACGTCGAGCTGTCATGGCGCGATAGAAATTCAGCACAGACTGCGGATCGTCTTCTTGACGTTCGGCTGCGAACTCGTGCCAATCGGCTGGCTGCGGTAGCCACGGATGCGCACCAAACCCAGTATCTGCTGGGTTTGCTTTCCACGGAAGCGGCACACGGCAACCATCTCGGCCACGAACTTGATATCCGGTGCGTAACCATGTCGGATCCTGACGAGCATCGTCAGGCATGTCAGTGACTTCTGGCAGGCCCAACTCTTCACCCTGATAAATATAGACCGAGCCAGGCAAACCGAACGTAAAGAGCGTCATTGCCAAACCACGTCGCAAACCCAGCTCGCGATCAGGCTGTGGATCTCCCAACCCAATACCAGCTTCGGTGCTGTGCTCCGGATCGAAACCGAAACGAGAGGTGTGACGAACGACGTCGTGGTTAGATAACACCCACGTCACCGGTGCCCCCACGTTATTCATTTCGCGCAATGTTTGGTCAATAATGGTGCGCAACCGAGCCGGACGCCAACCACACTTAAGATAGTCGAAGTTGAACGCCTGGCTCATTTCTTCTTCACGCACATAGAGAGCTCCGCGCGACGGCGGATCAACCCACGCTTCAGCAACCAGCATACGGTCGCGGCCGTACTCGTTGAGAACGTTACGCCATTCGCGGTAAATCTCGTGGACGCCGTCTTGATCAAACATTGGGCCCGAATCGAAAACATCCGGGTCACGATCACCATCAACCCACCGATCTGATCCACGTAGATCATCTGGCAAACCGTCAGCTTTTACCAAACCATGTGCCACGTCGACGCGGAAACCATCAACCCCTAGGTCACACCAGAATCGCAAATAGTCAGTGAACAACTGATGCACATCAGCATTGTTCCAATCGAAATCAGGTTGCTCGGGAGCAAACAGATGCAAATACCACCAGTCTCGATCTTCTTCACGGCCAGTCAACGGCTCAACTTTCGACCAGGCTGGACCGCCGAACATCGACCCCCAGTTATTTGGCGGCTCACCGACCGAATGGCGGAAAATATAGCGGGCACGTTCCGGCGAATCATGACCGGCACGCAACGCCTCCTGGAACCACTCGTGCTGATCAGACGAATGGTTGGGGACGACGTCGATAATAACCTTCATCCCAACAGCATGAGCTCGCGAAATCAGTTCCCGAGCTTCGTCCAACGAACCATACTCCGGATTAATATCGAAATAATCCGCGACGTCGTAACCGGCGTCAGCTTGCGGAGAAGGATAGAACGGCGAAATCCATATCGCGTCCACACCAAGCTCATGCAAATAGTCAATCTTTTCAATAATGCCGGCAAGATCACCGAGCCCATCACCGTTCGTATCGTTAAAGCTTCGCGGATACACCTGATAAATGACTGCATTTCGCCACCATTGATCAAGGTCAGAACGCATAACCATATTCATCCTTTCACCATTTTCTACAAGTAGCCAGCGGCGCGTCACTACACACCACCGACTACACGTTACTTCACGCCGCCAGCTGCCAAACCTGCAACAATTCGACGCTGAAAAATCAGAACCAAAATAACAAGCGGAATTGTCACCACAATGCCTGCCGCCATCTGCGAACCATAGGGAGTTTCAAACTGCGAAACACCACCAAATTTCGAAATAGCCACCGGCGCAGTCTGCATCGCCTGATCGTTAACCATAGTCACTGCAATCATGAACTCATTCCATGCACTGATGAAAACAATGATTGCAGTCGTGAAAACACCAGGGGCAGCCAACGGCATAATAATCTTACGGAACGCTTGACCTGGCGTACAGCCATCAATCATTGCCGCCTGCTCCAATTCCACCGGCATCTGCCGGAAGAAGCTGTGCAAATTCCACACCGCCAACGGCAAAGCGAACGACAGCGACGGCAAAATCATCGCCTGATAAGTGTTAATCCAGCCAATATCCGTAAACAACTGCAAAAGCGGAACAACGATCGCCACAATCGGGAACATCGACGTCGCAACAATCACCGTCAAAATCAGTGTCTTGCCACGGAACTCCAACCGAGCCAACGCATAAGCGGTAAACGTCGCCACAATAAGCGCCAACACCGTCGTCGTCCCGGCAACAATCACCGAGTTCAACAGCGCGCGCCCAAAGCCACGCGACGGATCGAAAACTGCGCCATAGTTTTCAAAACTCACGTCACTTGGCCATAGTGACGTCTCGAAAATCTTCGTCGCCGGGCGAATCGACGAAACAAACATCCAATAGAACGGCGCCAAACAGAAAATAACAATACCGATAATTCCCAGCGTCGAGGATGTGTTGCTCAACCCCTCACGGAACTTCTTCATCTTCATGCTACTTCCTCCTGAGCTTTCCGACTGCGCTTCCACGGCAATCGCGAATTAACAAACAATTGACGCAACGGAATTTTTTTCTTCTCCTCCGCACCGATCACTTCAGCACCGGCAACCTTAATAAACGCAAACGCAATGAGGAACACGTAGGCGAATAACATCAACGCGTACGCAGCCGCCGAACCGTAACGCAGATTCGACGCCTCATCTTGAACCAGCATTGACAACGTCTCAACCGACCCCTTGCGAGCACCGATCAAGATATAAGGAAGGTCGAACATGCGCAACGCATCAAGCAAGCGGAACAACACCGCAACAACCAGTGCTGGCTTCACCAACGGCAGCGTAATCCGGCGGAACCGCTGCCACGCATTCGCCCCATCAATCTTCGCCGCCTCATAAACTTCATCCGGAATAACCTGCAAACCCGCAAGCGTCAGCAAGCCAATAAACGGCGCTGTCTTCCACGTATCAGCAACGATGATCGCCATCTTTGCCGGAATATCAGAAGTAGCCCACAGGATTTGGGTTCCAAGAAGCGCATTCGCTGCGCCATGAGCGTCAAAAATCCACTTCCACAAAATAGCTGAAACCGCGGTCGGGATCGCCCACGGAACGAGGATAGCCGCGCGGACCAGACCACGCCCCCGCATAGCGCGATGCATGATCAGCGCCATCGTCACACCCAAAATGGTTTCCAGCGTGACGGTAAGTAGCGCAAAGATAGTAGTATTCGATGCCGCATTCCAGAAACGTGCACCCGACTCACCAATGAACATATTGGCATAATTTTGCAGGCCCACGAACGGCGCAGTGTCATTAACGAAACCGGTTTCCGGATCGATACCCTTGACGCCGAACAATGACTGGTAGACGGCAGTGAGCGTTGGAAAAATGACGACGATTGTAATGATAAGAATGGTAGGTGCTACTAACATCCAAGCGAGCCGGCTCTGGCGCCGTGCCGAGTCACGTCGTTGTGCTCGAGGAGCAATCGCGTCTGGCCGGGTAGTAGTTGTCCGTGACGTACTCATGACTTTCCCCTAGTCCTCTATACTTTGCTGATCCGTAAGGAGATAGAACAGTGGTGGGGTAGTGATGTGCTACCCCACCACTGTTCTTCACGTTACTTCACGATTTCATTGAGCTTATCGGACAGCTGGGCGATAGCTTCATCAGCTGTCTTCTCACCCTTGAGTGCAGGGAAAACTGCATCCTGGATTGCTGCGGTGACGTCACCATAGTTTGCTACCTGTGGCCGTGGCGCAGCTGCTTCAATCGATGCCTTGAGAACTGGAAGATACGGGTAGTCCTCGATGTTCTTTGGATCGTCATAGAGCGCGGTGTAGGTTGGCGCTAACGACATTTCCTTGAGCTGGTAGTCAGAAATTTCCTTCGAGGTGTAGAACTTCACGAAGTCAAGAGCCGTCGCCTTGTTCTTGCAATAAGAGGAAATAGCTGCGTTGTGACCGCCGAGTGAGGAGGCGCCAATCTTTCCCTCTTCAAGACCTGGCATTGGGGCGATGCCGAACTTGCCGTCCATCGTCTTTTGCGTCAACGAGTACTGGTAAGGCCAGTTGCGGTAGAAGACCAAGCGATCACTTTCGAACGCTGCACGGCCTTCTTCTTCCTTGTAAGTCAATGCTTCTTGCGGGATGAAGTTTGACTTAAAGCCATCGATCAGTTTCTGCAAACCTGCACGTGCTTGCGGGGAGTCGACGACGACCTTACCCTCCGCATTGACGATTTCGCCACCCGCAGAGTGGATAGCTTCGTCAACGTTGACAGTCAGACCTTCATACTTAGCAAGTTGACCGCCGTAGCAACCAATGTTTTCGTAACCCGGGAGTTGACGAACAGCTTCGCACTGTTTTTCCATATCGTCCCACGTCTTCGGTGCTTCAGTGATTCCAGCTTGCTCGAGCAGATCCTTGCGATAGTAGAGGAAGCCGCCGTCGGATGCGTGTGGCATAGCGTAGAGCTTGCCGCGGTATTCGCCGGTCTTCCACACCGGGTCCATGATCTCTGACTTAGGGAACTCAGCAGCTGGAAGTTCATCGATCCAACGGTTAGCTGCGAATTCAGAAACCCAGACGTTATCCACGGACAGAACGCAATAAGCATCAGATTCAGTTTGTGCATTTTGGATCATGGACTGGCGCTGCTGGTCAGCCTCGGTGGAGAGTTCAACAAGGCTAACTTCTTCGTCTGGGTGGTCCTTGTTCCACATGTCAATAATATTGACGAGCTTTCCAGAATTATCTTTACCTTGCACGTAGGTGATTGGGCCGCGGCCTTCAAATGCTCCGCCGTCTGCTGTGGAGGCATCATCGCCGCCACTACATGCGCTCAGCATTGATACGGCCATACCTACGGCCATCATGGTAGAAAGTGTTTTCTTCATGCTGTAGACCCCTTTGTTATCAAGCATCGAAACTTTTATCGACGCGCGCCGATAAAAGTACTCTAACACATAATATGCTCCACGTCACTAAACTCTGAGATTCACTTTGTCTTCACAGATGAACTAGGGGCAATATCAAAGGCAACACGACCAGATCGCCACCCTAAGGACCAGCCCTAATATTTAAACCTAAAACCTATAGGTCACGATACACTATTAAGGCACAAATAGGATTGAATGGATTCTGTACTGGAAATAAAACGAAAACGAGTACATTACCGATGACAACACCTCATCATTTCATTCACTTACGCACTAGGAAAAATATGTCTCAAACACTCACGCGTAAGGCAAAAGTGGCTATCCCGCTCACCGTAGCATTGCTACTTTCGGCCTGCGGAGCAAAAGTTAACACCACGTTGGATATCACCGAAGACAACTCGGGAACCCGAACCATGAATCTTAGCCTCAAACGGGATGCTGATGCTGAGGGGAAGATCAATGGCGGATTCGAAGCTATCGACGCCTCGATTGAAAACCATCTGCCCGACGAACTCACCTATTCAGGATTAACGGTCGATACAGAGCAGGCTACTGCCAGTTTCACACTCAGCTTTACTGACGCGGATGACTATCGTACAAAAGCCATGAAACTACTAGAGTATTCCGGCATCGAAAAAGATCCAACACTCACCATCATTAACACCGACTCTCCCCTTATCAGTGGCTTCGCATACGACGAAAACTTCAACTCTACCGACCTCCTCGGATGGATACCAGATTCGCTGGTGACCGACGGCGTTGTGAGCCAAGACAACAAAAACAACATTCTTGACGGCAACGGACCCGGAAAGATCACCGCAAAAGGAAAAACATACGATACCGACAGCGGCTATCTCCGGACTAAGGACACCATCGACAACCGATTCGAAAGCGCAAAAATTGAGATCAGCCCGCAGACGGATGGGTCCTACGAAACACAAGTAGCTTTCTCTCGTTCTTCGGTACCTGCCGGCCCTATCATCGAGAAAGAAGACCAGCACTTCGAGAATCTTGATATCGACGGCCTCGAAAAAGATAAAGCCGGAAAGTCTGAGACAGCCTATGAGCGCACATTACAGTTCACCTCTGAAAACATGGCAAAGCTCACCGAGAACCTCGACAAAGTTTTCCTCACCACCGGTAGCAAACTTGAAAGCAAGCTCGGCACTAGTCGAGCAAACTCGCTATATCTCACCACAATCTATACCGGCAGCATCGACACCTCAAAAATTGCCGATGAGCGTTTTTCGCAATTGACTATCAAAATAGTGAATAAAGATGACGACTTTGCACTATCACAAGACTCGGCTACCGGTCTCACAGATTTCTCAATCAGCATCTCCCGTCCAATTTCTGTAGCCACTCTGGACTTCGCACTGGACGTTAAAGACAAGGAAACTTCTTCACTGAAACTCGCATTCGGCATCCCAGCCAACGAAGCTGAACAACTAAATACCGCGATCACCAAGAAGTTCACCCCGGCTAACGATCTCGGCACATTAACTTCTGACGATAGTGACGATCTACGCCACTACACCATAGAGATTCCAGAAATAACCCCTCTGAACTCTCAAGAAGTTGTCGATTTCATCGGTGGAAGAATCGGGGCGACGGTACCGGAGATCGCAAGCGGAGCCGATTACCTCGTATCCCTCCACATCTTCCCTAACCAACTCTTTGAGAACCTCCCCGCAGAAATAACCGGAAAGATCACTCTGCCCGGGCGCGATACATTTAGCTTTACAGACGAATCCTCGATCTCCGGATGGAAAATCGACGGTGGAACTGCAACACTCACTGAGCTCACAGATAAATACATTAGTTTCGACGGTCCAGTAACCGAGCACTCACTCGTCTGGTTTATCGTCGGCATTGTTATTGCTGGACTTGTACTGATCGCACTTGTTCTTGCATTCATTTTCCGTAAGAAGCTCTCCGCAAAACTAGCTGACTTCCGTGAAAAGCGCCGGATTGCTGCAGAACAAGCACAAGCTGCTGTACGAGCGCAAGCACAAGCCTACGTGCAGGCTCAGGGAGCCACCCAAACCCAGGCCGCTGCACAAGCTCAGACCGCAGCACAAGCTCAGACCGCAGCACAAGCTCAGACCGCAGCACAAGCACCTGGAGCTAATACTGTTCCTCCGCTGAACGCACCGTCAGCATCTCCGGCACCAAATACGCCGTCAGCATTCCCAACACCGGACGCACCACAAGATCCACAAGAATGGGATGAATCAGATCTGATGTAGCACTCACGCGCTATCCATAGCACACCAATGGTGGGTGGAATGAAGATTCTTCATTCCACCCACCATTTACTTTTCGCAACAGTCCGAAATATTCTCTAAACCAGCCCAGAACTGCTGGTACGTCACTCTATTCCAGGACGAGAATCCATCCCCGGCAACAAAGCCTGATCATTACCAGGCTGTCGGAAACCAGTACCTGAGTTTGCCGACTCCCTCACCATGGAACGTATTTTCATATACACCACCACACGCCTCTATAACTTTACGCGAACCGACATTCGTCTCATCGCAGGTGACCAGCGCGCGCTCAACACCTAGCGAGTGCATGTAGCGAAGTGACTGCTGCAAAATTTCCGTCGCAAAACCTTGGCAGCGATAGGCGGGCCGAACCGCATAGCCAATATGTCCAGCTTGATTGAGTAGAAACTCATTCAACTCGTGACGAATACTCACCCGCCCTACCAGCTCCTCATCAACGAACGCGGCAAGAAAGGTGGCCGGCACGCGACCGGGCGGAAGGTTCATACCCTTGGACTCGGCATCAAGCCGAGATAGATACTGATCCCAACTCTCCCCCTCGCCCTGCAGCAAGAAATCAAAACCAGTTCCAGCAAATTCGGCCTGAGCGCGCAACGCCTGGGCTTCGTCACCTGCAGTGAGCGGGCGCAACGTGAGCGGGCTCAGCGCGTGTGAGCTCAGCGCGTGGGGCAGCATGGCTTATACTCCTTCTTCTGTTCTGAGTTTCTCTACCGATTCGGTCGCTCCGTTGTTAATTCGAACCATCGTTGAACTGCACAAAGGCTCGCAACCCACCACCCGAATAGTCCCGGATCTCAGTGAATCCAGAGCTTTCGTAGAAGACTCGCTGATAGTCCTCGCTGTCTGTCAGCAACACCTTTTGCCGCACACCCGCGTATGGAGCCAACGCATACGACAACAACCGCCTACCAACACCCATCCGTTGAAACTTCGGCGAAACAAGAAGGTCCTGAATATACACAATCGTGGCGCTATCGGATATCGCTCGACACAACCCGAGGAGATCGCCACCCTGACGAGCCGAAACCACCCTCGTTGAATACTCCAGAGCACTCATTAACAGGTCAAGCTGCTGAGTATAGGAACTCCACCCAACAGATTCGTACAACCCCCGAATCTCATCACGAGCAAACTCGTCCGAGTCGGAAAATACTATCTGTTCTTGTTCCATAGCTACCATCTTAAGTGTTGTAACACTAAACGCACTAGGATGTTTCGTGACAATTAGCGAAGCTCCTCAAACCAATGATGAATGAGGCAAAACAACTATTGTCACATGCATTCATGTGATCATTTCAGCGTGCTATGTGAAAAGCTCCCTTGAATTTCTTAGCTTTGTGAAGACGGATCTTCCTCGCCGCCAAACCAGATATTTTTCGTAGCCTGAATTTTCGACGCCGTCGAGGAAATAAAGGCCGTCATGGCGCTCGAGGCATCATTATTGACCGCGAGTTCCTGCGTAGACTTTTCCTGCTCAGCCATGATTTGGCGGAATTTCGAGGCATCCATAGTGGGAGCCGGTAGCTCCCGAAGCGTCTTTTGCAACCGGCGAGACTGGGAATTTAACGACGCAAACGTCATCGAACCCGAGATCACGCCACTAACAATTGGCACCATTTTAGTCACTGTTCGAGCAAAGGAATCTTTTGTCACTCTAATTCCAACTATACGCAGTACCTGCTTCATCGGACCATACCATGCGGTCTTTGTGAGAGCTTTTCTCTTAAGATGCTGCCGAATCGCAGGACTGGCTACGTCCTTGGCGAATACTGAAAGCGCATTGGATGCACCTTGAGCGCCAAACATTACGCCTAGGAACAGCGCAAACTTGCTCATAGTTTCATCATCAACCGCATCGAGATCGTTGATGAAATCTTTCCAACCGTATACGTAGGCAAGCTTTTGCATGATGCGGAAAGCGTAAACGAAATATTGCACGATATCGCCAGGAACGGATACCGCCATCGCTGGGCCACCTGGCAACCCACTTGCAAACGACAACGCAGTAGATTTATTGGTTTCGGATCGTATTACTCGATGCGAAATTGCTTCCAAATCTTCAAGCGTCACACCAGCACCCAGTGGTGTGGAGACCACCGCAGTTTCGATTACTTCATTCGAGTAACCAGCTCGACGGAGCTCTTGACGCAGAAAATTATCTCGAACAATTTGAACGCCTCGCAGTCGAATAATTTTAAGGATAAAATCAATCGCGAACTGCTGGAGCTGCGCGTCTTGCTGATCCGTATAAGCCGCCTATGCTGAAAGTCCTGAGTCTTGACCAGTGACGTCAGTGTCACTACCATCCATTATTTTAATGGGAGGATCACTGTTTTCAATCTTTTCTTCATTTTCCTCCATCGATTATGGTCCTTAACCATCGAAACTTTCACCATTTACGAAACAGTGTAAGCCCAAAACGTGTGCGGCACGTCTACATAATCTCAAATAGATCTTCCCGTGCGCAAGGTCCGACTGATGGCGCGTGCACTGAAACGGGAAATAGCGCAAACCTCGTCCATATACGTCGAGGTTTGCACTATTACCCCATTTAATGCAGTTGAATCCGCAATCTAGATCAAAACTGACTTCGCCAACTACGTTTAGCGAGTCAAAATTTCAAAGCTCGGACCCTGAGGCCACGGGTCGCTAGGCAGTCTGCCACAAGTAACAACATCAATACGTTTTCCGGTGATTAAGAACTTGGAACGTTCTAGGCCTTCAGGTAGGAATCCGGCCGATTGAGCCACAGTTGCAGAACTTGGATTATTCACCCGGTACCCTAATTCTAAGCGCTCGAAACCGCCCTCCGATAATGCCCAGTTTGCAACAGTCCGTGCGGCAATCGATGTCCAACCCTGTCCGCGGTATTGCGCGCCCATCCAATAGAAGAACCAGGCACTGCGATTTTCTGGATCACTTGCCAGTCCCACTAATCCAACAGCACGACCGTCTAAATCAATCACCCACGCAACCATAGACTTAGATTCGGTGAACTGGCTTATATATCGATGAGCCTCATCGATAGTCGACACATCACCTTGCCGTTTCATGTCTGGATGCGAGCGAAAAGCTGCCAAAACCGCAGTGGCATCGCTCTGTTCAATCTTTCGCAAGATTATTTTCCGAGCATCCTCCATAACCTTCTCCTAATAGTGGTATCTGCAAGCAGCTATATATACTGCCGTTTCGGTGTATTTATAAACGAGGCGATGTTCATCAGAGATCCTGCGCGACCAATATCCGGCAAGCTCATATTTCAATGGTTCCGGCTTCCCGATACCTTCGTTTCCGTTGCGCGAAATATCTTTAAGCAAGAGGTTGATTCGCTTCAGCATCTTCCGGTCGTGGGCTTGCCACCATAGGTAGTCTTGCCAGGCGTTCTCATCCCAGACATATTTCACGCGATTCACTCCGCTTCGAGGAGTGGCTGAACTGTACCTTCTCCCGCTTCTAATCGATCGACAGCATCAAATAGCCTGCGCGCATTGCGCGGTGACCGCATCAAATACGCGGTTTCTCGCAGCGAATTATAGTCATCGAGCGAAACAATCACTGCAGAATCGTGACCTTTGCGGGTAATGATGACTTCTTCTCGATCTTCAACAACCGATTTCAGAACATCTGCATAGTTCGCACGCGATTCAGAATATGACATAGTTTTCATAAGAACTCTCCTTGTACAACTAATTGTACATCTCACGCAGGTATGTGCAAGATTTCGCCAAAACGAGCTACAAATGAGATAACTAAGCTCCTGCCCCTGGATCGAGTGTGCACTGAAACGGGGAATAGCGCAAACCTCGACGTATATGGACGAGGTTTGCGCTATTCCCCCATCTACTGCAGACGAATCCGGCGGGACTGGCCAGGCACTAGCCATCCGGCATGACTCGCCGGCTGGTACTCCCCAGAGCCGGGGAGCCGCCACTGCCCGGGCAATCCAGCTTCCACCTAGCACCCCACCCCGCTCAACAAAAAACTGCGGGAGCCACTGGCTCCCGCAGCAATATTAAAAAATCAGCCGTGTCACACGTTGAACATGAACTCCACGACGTCGCCGTCATTCATCACGTATTCTTTGCCTTCCATGCGGACCTTGCCGTGTGCTTTCGCCTCGGTCATCGACCCGAACTCGACGAGGTCGTCGAAGGAAATAACTTGCGCCTTAATGAATCCACGTTCGAAATCGGTGTGAATCACGCCGGCTGCTTGCGGAGCGGTCCATCCCTTGTGGATCGTCCATGCGCGTGCTTCTTTTGGTCCGGCCGTCAAATAGGTTTGTAGTCCGAGGGTGTCGAAGCCGACGCGTGCGAGCTTGTCCAAACCGGCTTCATCTTGGCCGGTGGATTCGAGCATTTCGCGGGCTTCTTCTTCATCGAGCTCAATGAGTTCGGCTTCGAACTTAGCGTCGAGGAAGATAGCTTCGGCTGGCGCAACCAACTCGCGTAGCTTGGCTTGCATATCGGTATCTGCGAGGCCTTCATCGTCGGTGTTGAAGACGTAGATGAATGGCTTGTTGGTCATCAAATGGAAAGTCTTCAAAATTTTCGGATCGAGGTCTCCACCCGCAGCGTAGAGCGTTTTGCCTTCTTCGAGAATCTTCAGGGCTGCTTGGGCAGTCTCAACGACTTCCTTGGCAACCTTGCGATTCGTCAATTCTTTTTGGAGGCGCGGCAGCTGCTTTTCCAGCGTCTGAATGTCAGCTAGCACCAGCTCAGTGGTGATGGTGTCAATATCGGATGCTGGATCGACGCGACCGTCAACGTGGGTGACGTCTGGATCTGCGAACGCGCGGGTTACTTGGCAGATTGCGTCAGCTTCGCGAATGTTTGCGAGGAACTGGTTACCCAAGCCTTCACCTTCGGATGCTCCACGCACGATTCCTGCAATATCAACGAAAGACACCGTTGCTGGCAGGATCTTTTGCGACCCGAAAATCTCCGCGAGCTTGTTCAGTCGCGGATCTGGAAGGGGCACGATACCCACGTTTGGTTCGATGGTGGCGAACGGGTAGTTCGCTGCCAGCACGTTTGCACGGGTAAGTGCGTTGAACAAAGTTGACTTGCCGACGTTGGGCAGTCCTGCAATTCCAATAGTTAAAGCCACGTTGTCTAGTTTAGTTCACCGTTGTGTGTACGTCACGTTGGGTTGATGTGGGATTGCTTTGGTTTGACGACGGCGGAGTGTGGATGCGAACTACCCGTCACCAAAGTATGTCGGAGGCTGGTTTTAGAGTTGAGACTATGACACTTCCATTCAGTATTTTCATAATTATTATTCTTCTGGTTGCTGCCTGTGGTGGCGGCCTCGGTTGGGTTGTTGGGCAGCGTCACTCTGTTTCGGAGGCGAATCGGTTGCGCAATGAGGCGCAGTCGGCGCGCGAACAATCCTTGTATTTGCAGGGCCAGCTTGAGTTGCTGGAGCGCGAGAATCAGCATCTGCATACGCGCATCGATGCGCAGGGTGAAACGGTTCAGGCGTTGGCGCCGATTGCCCAACAGCTGGGCACGGTGGATTCCTATGTGCGTGCCTTGGAGTCGAAAACTACGCAACATTTCTCCTCGATTACTGCGCAGTTGCAGAACGAGGCGAAGATTTCCGCGCAGTTGTCGCGTACTACCGAATCGCTGGATGCGATTTTGCGAAACTCTTCTGCGCGAGGAACTTGGGGAGAAGTTCAACTTCACCGGATTATCGAGGCCGCTGGGATGCTCGAGCGGGTGGATTTTGATGAACAGCTTGCCACATCGCAGTTTTCTGATAGCGCCCAGGGTCGCGGCCGTCCGGATGTGACGGTCCATCTGCCGAATGGTGCGCATTTGGCTATCGATTCAAAGGTTCCGATGAGTTCCTATATTGCCGCTCATGAGATTTCGCCCCATGATTATGAGCGGGCTAGTGAACGTCAGTCCCTGCTACTCGATCATTCTAAGGCGGTTCGTAAGCACGTTGAGGCGTTAAAGAAGCGTAACTACCCGGCTGATTTCCCGCAGTCTCCACAGTTGACGGTCATGTTTCTTCCTTCGGAAGGTTTGCTCGCAGAGGCTTTGGATGCCGATCCACAACTCCTTGATTATGCACTCAGTGATGGAATCATTTTGACGTCACCAGCTTCCTTGCTCGCCTTGTTGCGTTCGGTGGCTGCGATTTGGCGGTCTGCGCAAGCCTCCGAACAGGCTCGAGAGATTGTTCAGGCAGGTAATGAGCTTGTTGACCGGTTATCGGTATTCGTCAAACACTTGTCAAAACTCGGTATCAATCTGACGAATGCTGTGAAATCTTACAACAGTGCGATGTCTTCACTAGAATCACGTGTGCTGGTCACGTACCGCAAGTTTGATGCTCTCAATGAAAAAATCAGTGATCTTGAAGCTGGTTCAGTTCTCGTTGATCCGGATCATTCGAGCACGCGCGCACTCACTGCCCCTGAGTTGTTAGAGACAGCTGAGCACGCCGAGTCAGATAGCGGAAACTAGCCCAGAAATAGCAACTGGCTAAGAAACGGCAACTAGCCTAGAAGCCCCTGCGATTCCGCACAATAGAGCGGTTACCCATTTAGGCTAGCGAGGAGTCGGAATCTTCGTCACTTGCGAGGCGTCCAGTGCTCCGTGCGGTTGATCTGCGCGAAGCACCTTTCGCACGAGCCTTATGCGGGCGGTCAACCTCAACACCGGTAGCTTTCAGCTCCCCGCGCAGGTTCTTCGGCAACGAAAAATGGACGTCTTCGTGGACAGTGAATACTGGCTCTACTGAGGTGAAACCCCACTCTTTGAGCTGGTCAACAACATCGCGAACCAAAATCTCTGGGACCGAGGCACCCGAAGTAACGCCAATTGTCAAGTTGCCCTCAACCCATTCACGTTGCAGTTCATCGGCCTTATCTACGCGGTAGGCTGCCCGTGCACCGCCCTCGAGAGCAACTTCAACTAAACGCACCGAGTTCGAAGAATTAGCAGAACCCACCACAATCACAACATCGCAATCAGGAGCCATCTCCTTCACCGAACCTTGACGGTTCTGCGTCGCATAGCAAATATCGTCACTAGGCGGGTTCATTAAATTCGGAAAACGTTTACGCAACAGCTCAACCGTCTTCATCGTTTCATCAACCGAAAGAGTCGTCTGTGAAATCCACACAACCCGATCCGGATCACGAACCTGCACATTGGCAACATCTTCTGGACCATTAACCACCTGGATATGATCCGGAGCTTCGCCCTGAGTGCCTTCAACTTCCTCGTGGCCAATGTGACCGATAAGCAAAATGTCGTAGTCCTGGTCAGCAAACCGCACAGCCTGCTTGTGAACTTTCGTCACCAACGGGCAGGTCGCATCAATCGTTTGTAACATGCGGCGATTAGCGGCTTCTTGAACGGCAGGAGAAACACCATGTGCTGAAAAGACCACGCGGGCACCTTCCGGAACCTCGTCAGTGTCATGAACGAAAATCGCTCCACGTTTCATCAACGTCTCCACCACGAACTTGTTGTGCACAATCTCCTTGCGCACATACACCGGTGGATCATACAGCTCAAGCGCCTTTTCCACCGTGTCCACAGCACGATCCACCCCGGCACAATATCCGCGCGGGGTAGCAATCAAGATGCGTTTGCCTTCAGCGTTCGGTTCCGAAGCAATATCGGCAGGAAACGCCGAAGCACCTGCCAACGAAACCGTGCCAGTATTTCCAGAGTTCTCTTCGATTCTCACGCTCCCAAGACTAACAGCTCGGACTAACTCCTGCTTATTAGCTTGTGCACATTTGCCCATTTCCGCGCTGGGACTTTCGCCCAAAATTTCATGAACCAGCTCCCCGTAAACTATTAAGGAGTCATATTCGGCTCGGAAAGTAACGAATTTCCTTGAGAATAGGTCGCAAAACGCCCATGAGCAGAACGGTTACCATTCCGGTTGACCTGCCACAGGTGGCCAGGGAAACAACTCCCGAACACCCGTGGCCATTACGTCTGCTTAACGCGAAAATCGCCGAATACATCGCCAAAATGTCTCGTTTATGGGTTGAAGGGGAAATCATTACCCTCACTCGTCGGCCCGGCGCGAAGGTCCAATTCTTCACCCTGGCAGACCTCGAAGACAAAGCCTCCATCACCTGCAAAATCTTCACCCACGCACTACCTGAAGGAATCGAATCAGGATCGCGCGTTATCGTCTGTGCAAAACCAGACTTTTGGACCGGCAACGGTAGCCTATCTCTCCAGGTCGACGAAATCCGCGCAGTTGGATTAGGCGATATTTTGGCTCGCATCGAAGCGTTAAAAAACAAACTCGCTGCCGAAGGGCTCTTCAGCCTGAAACTCAAAAAACCGCTCCCGTTCCTTCCCAGATCCATCGGGCTCATCGTCGGTCGCAACACCAAAGCTCTACACGACGTCCAAGTTAATGCCCGCGCCCGCTGGGCAAGCGCACAATTCGCGGTGCGAGAAGTCGTGGTCCAAGGCCCAACCGCCGTCCAAGAAATGATTCCTGCACTGACTGAACTCGATGCCCTACCCGAAGTAGACGTTATCGTCATCGCCCGCGGCGGCGGATCAGTCGAAGATCTTCTGCCCTTCTCCGACGAACGGCTCATCCGGGCTGTAGCACAAACCGACACCCCCGTCGTCTCGGCTATCGGTCATGAAACGGATAATCCGCTACTAGACCTCGTCGCCGACTTCCGTGCCTCGACCCCAACCGACGCCGCACGTTCCATTGTCCCTGATGTCAGCGAAGAACATGCCGGCGTGCTCGACACACTTAACCGCGGACGAACCGCCATGAACTCACTACTAGAACGGGCACTTACAGATATTCGCACGCAACGCTCCCGGCCAGTTCTCGCCCAACCACACACCATGTTCGAAACTCGCGGGCTCGAACTCACCCAACTGCAACAATGGCTACGCAATAATTTCGACCGCCTGCTCACCCACCACACCAACAGCGTTGAATCTTCACTAGCCCGCTTGCGCGCGCTCTCACCGTTGTCCACTCTGCAACGCGGATACGCAGTATTGCGCACCGAAACCGGCGTCGTCACTAGTGTTGATAACGCCGAACCAGGCTCAACGTTGATCGCACAACTCCACGACGGCACAATCACCACCACGGTCATGTCAGCTGAAAGGAACGAATCATGAATCCTCGCGACCCACAACAACTCGACGCCCAGGTCGCCGAACTCAGCTACGAAGACGCCCGCAGCAAACTTGTCGACACCGTCGCCCGGCTCGAACAAGGCAATATTCCACTCGAAGAGGCCCTCGAACTATGGGAGCTCGGTGAAGCACTGGCTCGCCGTTGCGAAACGTGGCTTGCTGGCGCCCGCGAGCGCCTCGCCCAAGCTCAAGAACAAACACGGGCTGTGCTCGATAACGCTTCAGGTGACAATTAAATGTCGTCGTTTATGGTGATCGGGGAATCTCTCCTCGACGAAGTTCAACGCGGTAATGTTCGCACCACGCATCCTGGTGGTGCGCCACTCAATGTTGCCGCCGGGCTTGCACGTCTTGAGCGTGACGTCACCCTCGTGACCCGGATCGGCGGCGACGACGACGGCGAAACTATCATCAATTTCCTCGCCGATTCCGGGGTGCGCCTGTATCCCGGGTCGATTGATTCGCATCCGACGTCAATCGCACACGCCCAATTAGACGTGCACGGTAATGCCAGTTATACGTTTGATCTGCGATCTGATTTCCCGCAACCGCCTGCCGGTGGGCCAGCACTCAAACCACGCCTGGTTCATATCGGATCAGTGGGAGCACATCTCGAACCTGGGGCTAGCACTCTGCGTTCCTGGCTGAGATATCTTGGCCAATTTTCAACAATCTCATACGATCCGAACGTCCGGCTAGGAGTAATGGGCCCAGCTGCTAAGTTACGTAATGAAATTGATGAATTGATGCCGGCTATCGACGTCGTCAAAGCTTCCGTTGACGATATGCGGGCCTTGGGTGGACCTACGGAGCCCGGAGAAAGCGCTCGTTATTTCCTCGAGCGCGGAGCACAGCTCGTCGTGATCACTATGGGTGCCGAGGGACTCGTGTTGGCAACGCCTGAGGCCGAGGTACACGTGCCGTCAGTGAATATGCCGGTTGTTGATACGGTCGGCGCAGGAGATGCACTGATGGCGGCACTTATTGATGGATTGTCCCGAATGAGCGTACTGGGCGGGGAAGACGGCGAAGCCTTGCGAGACATTTCCCGGCAAGGTCTTGCTTCGTTGGGGTCTTACGCCGCAACTGCAGCTGGGATTACTGTAGCACGCCCGGGTTCCCACTCTCCCACGCGTGAAGAATTATCGTTATCGATGGAGCTGTATTCCGGCGGAGTGTAGTCACTGCTGAAATTCTGCACAGTTGCAGAATGTTAGCGGCGTCGCGGAAAGATTCGCACGGTCGCAGAACACCGGGAGCGCTACTTGCCTTTGCGGCGTTCACGTGACGAAAAATCGCGCAGGGCACGCAGAAAGTCGATACGTCGGAAATCTGGCCAGTAGGTTTCACAGAAATACAGTTCGGTGTGAACGGTTTGCCAGAGCATAAAGCCGCTCATACGCTGCTCACCCGACGTGCGGATAATCAAATCGGGATCGGGTTGCCCCTTAGTGTATATGTGGCTAGTAATAGCATCCACACTGATCGATTCTGCTACATCGGCTAGCGTTTTCCCTAACGCAGCCTGCTCATGTAAATAATCTCGTACTGCTTGGGTGATTTCTTGGCGCCCACCGTAGCCGATAGCTACGTTAACGATCATCCCTGTGTGGTCGCTGGTTTGGTTTGCCGCTGTGCGTAAGGACTTAGCTGCTTCTGCGGGAAGGAGGCTCAGATCGCCTAGTAGACGAATTTGCCAAGTGGAGTGAACTGCAAGCTGAGCGACTGCTGTCACGATAATATCGAGCAACTCATCGAGTTCTTTGGGCGAGCGTTGCAGATTTTCAGTGCTGAGCATCCACAGCGTCACGATAGATACGCCGGCTTCTTCAGCCCAACCGAGAACTTCAGAGATGTGATCTGCGCCTTGACGGTGACCGTGTGACACGGGTGTTCCTAACGCACGCGCCCAACGCCGATTTCCGTCCAGAATAATCCCGATGTGCCGAGGAACTTCGACCCCTTTGATTTCGCGAGAAAGCCTGTGCTCATAGACTCTATAGAGGAAATCCATGGGGATCATCAGCTCACCACCTTCTGTCTCTGGCGCGTTTACTGCAAGTTATTGAGACCGGTTAACCAATCGATGTCAGCGTGCACGCTCTTTAATTTATCTTATCCTATATGTGCTCATACAAAGGAATATTTAGATCTCGATAATGTCCTCTTTACTGCGAAACTTTTCTCAGATGCTATAAATCTTGAGCTTGAGGGTATAACCTGAAAGTAAGTTGAGGGGAGCATTATGGCATCGAGAATTCTAGAATATAACAACGCAGAACTACCCAAACCACGGCTACGGGGTTGGATCCATGCCTTAACTGCGCCGCTTGCGTTAGCGAACGGTATCTTGTTAGCGGTTTTCGCTCCCGACGTCGGCGCGAAAATAGCGTGTTTAGTTTTCTTAGCTGCGTCGTTCTTATTGTTTGCCAATTCTGGTATCTATCATATTGGCGCGTGGAGTCCGCGGGTTGAAGGTATCTTGCGACGTATTGATCACGCGAATATTTTCTTGCTCATCGCCGGAACATACACTCCGTTGGCAGTTCTGCTCCTAGATCAACGCGACCAACTCACAGTTCTACTTATCGTGTGGGGCGGAGCAATCGCAGGTTCGTTGATGCATATTTTCTGGCCGACTTCCCCTCGCTGGCTTAACGTGCCACTGTATATTGCCTTGGGATGGGTGGCAGTCTGGTACTTACCTGATTTCTGGGTAAATGGAAGCCCGGTCATTGTTTGGCTGATCCTGGCTGGTGGAATTTCCTATACGCTCGGAGCGCTCTGCTACGCCTTTCAACGGCCAAACCCGTGGCCAAACCTTTGGGGATTTCACGAATTCTTCCATCTGGGAACGCTGGGCGGTTTCGCTACACAGGTTGTCGCTATCTGGCTAGCCATATATGCATAACGCTTAGCTAGCGGCGAATATCGTCGATAGTAATTGTTCTATGCGGCGTTTAGTGGTACGCTCACGCTCAGATAGGTTCATGTCCACTCCTTGTGGACATGTCTTTTTTATCCACGCCTTGGCAATCCATATTGCCCAGCATGACACAAGGAGAACGCACATGGCTGAAACAACCTGGCTCTCACAAGAAACATTCGATCGTCTCAACGCTGAGCTCGAACATCTCAAGACCACTGGTCGTACCGAAATTGCTACCAAGATTGAAGAGGCTCGTTCAGAAGGCGACTTGCGAGAAAACGGCGGCTACCATGCGGCACGTGAAGAGCAGTCCAAGATGGAAGGCCGTATCCAGGAACTGACCTACCTTCTCGAACATGCAGAAGTTGGCGATTCCCCACAGGAAATCTCCGAAGTCGCCCCAGGACTTGTCATCACCGCGGAAGTCAACGGAAAAGAAAAGAAGTTCTTGCTCGGTTCACGTGAAGCAGCCGATTTCGTTGACATTGACGTCTATCCAGAAACTGCTCCCCTTGGCTCGGCGATTATGGGTAAATCCATCGGCGATGAGACCTCCTATACTGCGCCAAACGGTAAAGAATTCTCCGTCAAAGTTCTCGGTATCGAACCATTCCAAGGCTGATTGATGTTTTCTCGTTCACCACTGCCGGATAATCCCACACCGGTTTTACCTCACCCCCACCCGCATACCGTGCTCGGTACAGATATTATGGCCGAACCCGAACCCGGCCAGCAGGTTATTTATCTCGCTGGTGGATGCTATTGGGGCGTTGAAGAAATTATGTGGCAACTTCCCGGAGTAGTTAGCACATCGGTAGGTTTCATGGGTGGAACGACTGCCAATCCGACATACCGCCAAGTCTGCACCGGATTGACTGGTCACACTGAAACGGTACGTGTTGTTGCTTCCGACGAAGCTATTCCCCAACTCATCAAGACCTTTTGGGAGATGCATGATCCGACGTCGTTAAATCGCCAAGGTAATGACGTCGGAACCCAGTATCGTTCAGCTATCTTTGTGACCACTGAATCCCAGCAAAAACTCGTCGACGAATCACTTTCTGCATACTCGCAAGTGTTGGCTGAAGCTGGTCAAGGCGAGATCGTCACAGAGATTCGCACTGCTGAGCAGGCAGGCCCGTTCTATCTCGCAGAAGATGAACATCAGCAGTATCTTGATAAGAACCCGTTCGGTTACCGTTGCCACGCAGCAACAGGCATGCCGTGTCCGATGCCGGGTAGTGGTCCACTTGCTCAACAAGCAGATGAAAATCCGTCTGGTAACAAACCACAGTCGTTTATCGATCTCGACTAATATTGCAGTGTTATACGTAGTCTTTACCGACTATTTCTACAGCGAAAGGTAAAACGATGGCAGTTGAACTTCCTACGGTCGCAGGTTCATTCGGAGAAACTCCCGAAATAACCTATCCATCACCTGATGCTCCACGGGGCCTTAAGGTTGTCATGCTTGAAGAAGGAACCGGCACAGTTGTGCATGCTGGTGACGAGGTTGAGGTGAATTACCACGGTCAGATTTGGGATGGCGAACTCTTCGATTCGTCATACTTCCGTGGCGAACCTACCCGCTTCCCTATCGGCGTCGGAATGGTTATCAAGGGCTGGGATCAGGCGCTTGTCGGCAAGCAGGTTGGCTCGCGTGTCATGATCGTTGTCCCGCCAGAAAAGGGTTACGGTCCAGCCGGTAATCCGCGTGCAGGCATCAAAGGCGACGATGTTCTCGTCTTCGTCGTTGATATCCTCGGGGTTAACCAAACCGCTTTTTCTACGCACTCGATCCGATAAGTAGACACGTAAGCGTCTGCCGAACGTCTTAACGGCAAAGTGGTGCTAGTGACCTGTGGTCAACGCTCCCCTGTTTGTACGGCGCACACCTATTACTACAACATAAAAGTTGGGTCCGGTATCGATTTGATACCGGACCCAACTTTTATTCACGTGTTATCGATTATCAGCCAAAATCGCCAATAAACGCAGCACCTCGATGTAGATCCACAGAATGGTCATGACGATGCCCAGAGCCGCTGTCCATGCGAACTGGGCCGGAGCGCGACGCACAATTGCTTCATTGATCTGCTCAAAATCTGCGATGAGCATGTAAGCAGCAACAAGAATCATCGCTGCACCAATAAGTACACCGAATGGGCCGTTACGCACGCCGAAACCTTGAAGGACACCCGTTGCTATCAAAACAGTGTTGAGTAGGGAGAACACAAGGTAGCCAAGTGCAACAACGTAAACGAATTTACGACCACGCTTGGTGGTACGGACCGCACCTGAGTAGTGCAAGCCGAGGGTAACACCGACGATGACGAGGGTAGCCAAAATAGCCTGGAATGCGATACCTGGGTAGAAGATATTGAACGCTGCGGTAATAGTTCCTAGGGCGATTCCCTCAATAGCTGCATATCCGAGCGCTAAACCTGGGGATACCATCGGTTTGAAAGCTGCGAAGAAACCAAGTCCCAACGCAGTAAGTGAAGCAATCAACGCCACGGCGGGCATGGACGGTGTTGGGACGACGAAGGCTGCAATGATGCCTGTAACAACGGTGACGCCAAGCAACAAGGCCGTTTTGTTCATGGCATCGGTGTATGTCATGAGTCCATCGGTAGGCTGTGCGTCAAAAGCGGTTGGTGTTGGCTGTGCAGGCATCTCAGGCCGCATACCAGCCTGCTGGCCAAACTGGTTTGGCCGTTGAGTCTGACCCGTGAAATACGGGTTACGAGACATTACTGGGTTGCTCATTAAAGAACCTCCAAGCTCAGTTTTGCGTGCAATTTACACGCGTGTATAACTGAAGATTCTACCTGACCCGCAGGTTGAGCCAACCATCTTTTTCTCTCGCAGGCGAAAACTCACAAAGTTTTCTGGGTTTTCCCAGAATTGCTCGACTTTTCCACACATCCTGAGGTAATAGTTTCTTGTGGAAAACCATCCGTGTGCGACAGTAACTCTAGTAGGATAGACCTATCATCATCAACCATGAAAGGATGTGATGGCATGATAACTGTCGATCATTTGTCGAAGAATTATGGCAAAGTCCAGGCAGTTCGCGATCTTTCATTTACCGTACGTGATGGCGCAGTTACCGGCTTTCTTGGCCCTAATGGCTCCGGAAAATCTACCACCCTGCGATGTCTTCTCGGGTTAGATAACCCAACATCTGGTGGTGCCACTATTGATGGCCAATCTTATGTTTCCTCGCCGGCACCGATAACCAAAGTTGGCGCCTTGCTTGACGGTAAAGCATTCAACCCTAAAGTAACCGCTCGTCGCCATCTGCAGATCGTTGCTACCACGCATGGTCTTCCGTCGTCGCAGATCGATCGCGTTTTAGAAACTGCTGGTATTGCGTCGGTCGCGAAGAAAAAAGTCGGCGGATTTTCTCTCGGCATGAGCCAACGCCTCGGTATCGCCACGGCGCTTCTAGGCGATCCGGAATATCTTATTTTTGATGAGCCGGTAAACGGTTTGGATCCCGACGGCGTGAAGTGGGTTCGTAATCTGATGCGTCGATTAGCGGAAGAAGGTCGAACTGTTCTCGTGTCGTCTCACCTGATGTCCGAAATGGCGTTGACGGCGGACGACGTCGTCATCATCGGTCGTGGTCATTTGATCGATGCCGGACCAATCGGTAAGTTTACCCATTCGTCGTCGCGTACCACCGTTCAGGTAAGCGGCCCAGAAACCGAAGCTATTGGGCGAGCGTTGAGTAACCACGGTGTGGAGTTCACTTTTGAACAACCTGCACAAGAACGGCCACACGGTCGCTTCATTGTGGCTGGCTCTACTTCTGAAGTCATTGGCCATATGCTTTACCAGAACAATATCGAGCTCCATGAGCTATCTGAAATCCACTCTTCACTTGAAGATGTCTTTATGGAATTAACTGATTCAGCTGTCGATTACCGGATGGGTAACGAAGATGGAGGTGCACAGTGACTGCCACACACTATTCATCGGTGTATGCAACTGGGGCGAATAACAACACGTTCGGACGCTCGTTTGCTAGCGAACTGTTGAAACTGCGTCATCGTACGTTGTCTCTCAACGTCATCGTTTTCGCTATATTGCTCATCGGTGCGCCATCGGCAAGCGCATTCTTCTCACGTTCCGAGGCTGAAGGCTTTGCGCTATCAGTTCAAGATGCCGTCGGTGGCTTCCAACTGTATTTGCTGCTGGCAATAATTATCGGCACTCTGGCGGTGACGGGCGAATACGCCTCAAATACCATGCGTACAACAGTCCTCGCCACACCACGTCGGCTTGTCGGTTTGCTGGCAAAAGTCCTCGCTGTCGCTCTCTACACCGCGCTAGCCACGATCGCTATCATCACGGTAGCGTTTTTGATTATTTTCATCATCGCTGGCGGAAACTCCAGCCTTGACGGGAACGACGTCCTGATCTTGGTTACACTGCTTGGACTCAACGTACTTACTGCCGTGATGGCAACCGGACTCGGCTATATTTTACGATCGACCGCTGGCGGAATCAGCATGATGATCGCATTCATCTTCCTGCTTCCGCTAGTGACGCTCATCTTCGCTAAGTTTGATACCTTCCGTTACTATGTTCCACCGAATCTGCCACTGGTACTCATGGATACAGCACTACAAGCAAATCAAGGCATGCCTGTCAGCGATGACATGCTGGTGTATCCACCACTAGTGGCATTCCTCATTTTCGGAGGCTATACCCTGATAGTTACTGTGCTCGGCTACCTACGCTACGAAAAATCAGACGTGTAAGTTTCGCCAAAAAGCGCAGAAGGTATCGGCACCTCAAGCCCAAAACCTCACGCTAAAACGTAGAAAACAAACATTGCACGGATAGGCAAAGGCCCGCGATATCTCAACGATATCGCGGGTCTTTGAGTGCCTCCAGTGGGACTCGAACCCACACTGAACAGATTTTAAGTCTGCTGCCTCTGCCGATTGGGCTATGGAGGCACGGTAGTAACAACTACCGTGCTAATCCTAATAGTTCAGACGCAGATAGGCAAAATTAAAACAATAAACAGCCATATTTCTGCCAACCTCGACACAGTCTGTCAAAAGCACCCGGCTTTACAGCGTAGAATTATCACTGATTATATGTAAAGAGAAGAATGGAGCTGGCAGATGCCACATCGCCAAAACCCGATCGCTCGATATCGGCGTGCACTACACAATGAAGCCACCGCAGGAATCGTCCTCATTGTTGGAGCAATTCTTGCACTTATCTGGGCTAACTCGCCTATCCGCGAATCCTACATGACGTTATCTGAAACTGTGATCGGGCCACATTCGCTCCACCTAGATCTCACCATGTCAGAATGGGCGGCAGATGGCCTCCTTGCCATCTTCTTCTTCATTGTTGGAATGGAGCTCAAGCACGAGTTCGTTGCTGGATCACTGCGTGACGTTAAACAAGCACTTGTGCCGATCCTTGCCGCAGTCTTCGGCATGGTTGGCCCAGTAGTTGTCTACGTCGTCATTCAAGCACTCACCGGATCGACCGTCTACGACGGCTGGGCAGTACCCGTCGCCACAGATATCGCTTTCGCGCTCGCTGTCTTAGGCGTCTTCGGTAAAGGCTTCCCACCGGCAGTGCGGACGTTCCTCATGACCCTCGCCGTCGTCGATGATCTTCTCGGCATTATCATTATTGCTATTTTCTTTTCCAACGGCCTGAACTTCCTCTATCTATTCATTGCGCTGGCCATCGTTGCAGTCTTTGGCGTGCTTGTGCGCCGTCGCATAACGAAATGGTACATTCTGTGGCCACTAGGCATCCTTACCTGGTATTTCATGCACATGTCTGGCGTTCACGCGACAATCGCTGGCGTTCTTCTTGGTATGACTATCCCAGTTATCACCACCCGAAAAGAGCCTCAGCCGCTGACACAAACCTTAACCGAGAAACTTGAATTCTATTCAGCTGGGTTTATTCTGCCAATCTTTGCCTTCTTTGCAGCTGGCGTCAACGTCGTCGATTCAGGCGGCTTTGGTAGCATGCTCGTTGATCCGGTATCCATGGGAATCTACCTCGGCCTCCCGCTCGGAAAATTCCTCGGCATTTTTGGTGGCGTGTACTTCATGATCAAAGTTCTACGCCTCAAACTCGGCCACGGCGTCGACCTTCCCGATATTTTCGCTATCTCCTGGGTTGCCGGTATCGGATTCACCGTCTCACTGCTGATCGCAACGTTAAGTTTCACTGAAGGAAATCCGCACGGCCCACATGCCCGTGTTGCGGTCCTTCTCGGTTCATTACTAGCACTGCTAATCGGTGCGTTCTTCTTGCACTTACGCGCTGGCCAACATCAACGAGGCATCGCACCGAAGGGCTCACTACAAGTGAAGTCCCTGACCCGCGAAAAGAAGAACCGCAACCGCTCAACGAAGCGCAAGAAGTAAGGATCGTTTGCATTCAAGTGTGGGGAGTATATCTTATTGAGATACACTCCCCACACTTGTGTCTATCGTATCTGAACTTGCAGTGTTCAAATTGGTTGACAACATTGTCATATCAGATTGAAGCATCCCGGGTTTTCTTCCGTTTGAGAAGATGGCACGATGTTTATCGTGCCAAAGAAATTTGATCAAGATGCTAAGGATCGGGTGGTCGGGCTTATCGATGATAGGGTCCTTGCAGAAGGACTAACTATTAGTATTGCGTGCCAGGTTGTGGCACCCAAGCTTGGGGTTTCGTGGCATTCGGGGCGTCAATGGGGTCAACAATCACGGCGTTCGGGTGGGGTTTAAACGGGCTCAAGAAGAGGTTATTACGGAAAATGCTCGGCTGGGATGAGAAATCTAGGAGTTACGTGATATGAATGAGGTCAGATAAGCTGCGTCAGCTTTTTTCGCGTCCGAACTCGGCCCGTGGGCGTTGGGAAATGATTGCGTTTATTGATGAACATAAGGATCGTTTCACATGTCGTGTTTCATGTGCGTGACGTTGAATTAAGTATCGTGAGGGAGGATTCATTACCTCTCGTGGTTATCGTTATGCCAAGTCGGTTCCGTTAAGCGCTCGAGCCAGACGCGATAGTGAGTTTGTGGGGATTATGCGTGGATATTCATGCCTCGAATTATGGTGTGTATGGGGTGGGTGAGATGTGGCATGCTTTAGGGTGTGCCTGGATCATGATTGGGTGTGAACAAACAGCTAGGCTTATGCGTTTAGCCGGCTTGTCAGGCAAAGGTAAAGGGCCGATCCTCGGTGGTGAGTCGGCTAAGAAGATGTGAAGATACTCGTCTTGATTTAGTTAATCGTCATTTCCGTGCCGTTAAACCCGGCCAGTTATGGGTGGGGCGATATGACGTATGTTCGAACACGTCAGGGGTTTGTGTATGCGGCTTTTGTTGTGGATGTTTTCAGCCGTAAGATCGTGGGGTGGGCGTTGTTGGATTCTATGCGAACCCAGGCTTTACCAGGCGTTAAACCAAGCAATTGCTTGTGCGAAGGAGGTCAGCGGGCTAGTAGACCATGGCGATCATGGTTCCTAGTACGCTTCGATTGTGTATAACGAGCACCTAGCACAGGGGAGGGATTATTCCCTCAACAAGGTAGCGTGGGTGATAGCTACGATAATGCTTTAGCTGAGAATGTCAATGGTTGTTATAAAAACGAGCTTATTCATCCTCGTACATGGCAAGACGTACTCGAAGTGGAAATCGCTACTTTTGAATGGGTAAGTTGGTGGAATAAGACACGGCTACATCAAGCACTCGACTACCGCACACCGCTCGAAGTTGAAAACGATTACTGGCACACCGTTAACACAACACAGAAAATACAAACACCAACCAGGGCACAAGCCTAGGAAGAAAACCCGGTACACTTCAGCCTAATCCGGTAGGTTGTGTTGTTCTTCATTGGGTCCTTTAATTACGCTTTCGATGGCTTATCTGTTTGTTCAGATTTCACCTTCATTGACCTAGACTCAGGCCACACTAAGGCCTGAGGATTCTTACGACTCCAAGCATCAGAAAAGGGAATATAAAAGCTTCCCGTCACGGTTAATTCTGTAACGGGAAGCTATTATAGCTAGATTATTATCTAGCTTATTCGATTCAAATCATCATGCTTTCTTTTTACGGCTGATGAAGAAACAACCAATGGCGACCATCGCAATTGCTAGAATTCCTAATCCACCAATTTCTAGGCCGGTCTTGGCTAGCGGCGTAGGCTCTTCAGGTGTGAGGGATGGTTTATCTTCCATGACAACCTTGGCGTCCTTAGCAACAACAAACTCGTCACCCTGCTTGACCTCAACCTTGCCACCATTCTTATCGAACGACACACGGAAAGTAATCGACTCAGCCTTATCAAAACCAAGTGGAGCCTGATCCTCAACCATGGTGTAAACACCAGCAGTCAAACCAAACACCTTAGCCTGGCCCTCAGAAGTCCACTCATGAACAACCTTGCCATCAGCTTTCTCGCCTTCAACAATCTTCAAAGACGCACCAGCCAGCTCTTTACCCTGACCAGCAATAACCTTCGAGAACGTCACACCAATTTCTTCAGGCTTATAGTCATTGACAAATGCTGCCTCAACCAGCTTACTCTTTGTAACCTCTACCGTGACAGGATCAGGATTCTTAACCAAAGTAAAACCAGCAATCTTCGTATTACCAACTTCTTTCACAGTACACGAAGTACCAACAGGGAACTCCTTGCCCACAGAAACAGGAACACCATCTCCCCTGGCTTTCACCGCGCCTACCTGATCACCACAGGTATAAGAAAACTCAAATTCCTTATCCTTAGCAGCATCAGTCGTAACACCAGTAACCAACTTCTTGACCTGGAAAGTAGCCTTCTCAGGCTCAACCTTCTCATAGTGGTTGTTAAAAGTAGCTACATTTGCCTTATTTTTAGCTAAAACAACCGTCGTATCAGCGGCTTTGATCTTCAGCACATAACCTGGAACATCAGTATTACCAACTTCTTTCACAGTACACGAAGTACCAACAGGGAACTCCTTGCCCACAGAAACAGGAACACCATCTCCCCTGGCTTTCACCGCGCCTACCTGATCACCACAGGTATAAGAAAACTCAAATTCCTTATCCTTAGCAGCATCAGTCGTAACACCAGTAACCAACTTCTTGACCTGGAAAGTAGCCTTCTCAGGCTCAACCTTCTCATAGTGGTTGTTAAAAGTAGCTACATTTGCCTTATTTTTAGCTAAAACAACCGTCGTATCAGCGGCTTTGATCTTCAGCACATAACCTGGAACATCAGTATTACCAACTTCTTTCACAGTACACGAAGTACCAACAGGGAACTCCTTGCCCACAGAAACAGGAACACCATCTCCCCTGGCTTTCACCGCGCCTACCTGATCACCACAGGTATAAGAAAACTCAAATTCCTTATCCTTAGCAGCATCAGTCGTAACACCAGTAACCAACTTCTTGACCTGGAAAGTAGCCTTCTCAGGCTCAACCTTCTCATAGTGGTTGTTAAAAGTAGCTACATTTGCCTTATTTTTAGCTAAAACAACCGTCGTATCAGCGGCTTTGATCTTCAGCACATAACCTGGAACATCAGTATTACCAACTTCTTTCACAGTACACGAAGTACCAACAGGGAACTCCTTGCCCACAGAAACAGGAACACCATCTCCCCTGGCTTTCACCGCGCCTACCTGATCACCACAGGTATAAGAAAACTCAAATTCCTTATCCTTAGCAGCATCAGTCGTAACACCAGTAACCAACTTCTTGACCTGGAAAGTAGCCTTCTCAGGCTCAACCTTCTCATAGTGGTTGTTAAAAGTAGCTACATTTGCCTTATTTTTAGCTAAAACAACCGTCGTATCAGCGGCTTTGATCTTCAGCACATAACCTGGAACATCAGTATTACCAACTTCTTTCACAGTACACGAAGTACCAACAGGGAACTCCTTGCCCACAGAAACAGGAACACCATCTCCCCTGGCTTTCACCGCGCCTACCTGATCACCACAGGTATAAGAAAACTCAAATTCCTTATCCTTAGCAGCATCAGTCGTAACACCAGTAACCAACTTCTTGACCTGGAAAGTAGCCTTCTCAGGCTCAACCTTCTCATAGTGGTTGTTAAAAGTAGCTACATTTGCCTTATTTTTAGCTAAAACAACCGTCGTATCAGCGGCTTTGATCTTCAGCACATAACCTGGAACATCAGTATTACCAACTTCTTTCACACTACACGAAGTACCTAGCGGAAAATCTCCTACTTTAGCTAACTCGCCGTTACCCTTAACGGCTATCGTTCCTGTCTCACCACCACAAGAATACGAGAACTCAAACTGCTTGTTTTTACCAGCATTATTTTCAGTTCCAGTAACATGTTTTTGAACTAGGAAGGCTCCTTTTTCCCGCTCATACTTGTTGACAAAAACAAACTCTGCAGTCTCATCCTCTCCAATGGTCAAAGTCTGTTCTTTAGGCTTCAGCAGCGTATAGCCGTCAACCTTCGCAGAGTCCGCATTCTCTTTAATAGTGCAAGAAGTACCAATAGGGAAAAACTTGTCCGCGACCTTTTCTTCACCTGCTTGGAGAACTAGTTTTCCAGACTGCCCATCGGTACACGTGTAGCTAAACTCATATTCTTTATTCTTATTTTCTTCACCTGTAAAACCGGAAACAGTTTTTTTCACCTTAAAAGTATTAACTGTTGGCTTTTCACGTGTTATAATGTTTTGATTTCTCGGGTTTTCAGCTTCATAAATACCAATATGAATCGTGTTATATTCAAAATACGAGATTTCAACTGATTCTTGCAGAATTTGTTTCACTAAATCCTTGATTTTTTTCTGTGTTTCAGTCGGAAAATAACGCGTACGTGAATCTGTAGGATTGGAGCCAGCTTTTCTATAATCTGTCAAACTCCAAATAGCACCCTGCACTGCCAAAAAATACGCTTCTTTTTCCGGTGCACGGTGGTCTTCGAACCCCGTCCTACCTTTGAAGGTATTCGCAAGACTTTCAAGTTCTTTTCGATGGTTTTCGGAATATTTTATAACTTGCTTTACGCGCGTTAAGAGCTCTTCAGCGCTGTTGGATTTAGGATCCTCTACCAGTCTTTTAAGATTATCTGCGGTCGGATCTAACTTTTTAAACAGTGGATTTTTTGCCCCCCATCTCTTCAAAAAAGTTTTATTGAGGTTAATACACCAACCATCAACTTCAGTTTGACCATCTTTAATTTTTAACACATTACCAAATGAGGACATATAGCCTTCATATTTATATTCATCAGCATTGGCCACCTGAGTAAACGAGCTAAACATCAACACAAGTGTCAATAACAGGCTTGCAAATTTAGCAATTTTTTTCATACGCGATTCCTTTCTAATGCATTCGAATTTTAATACAGCAACGAAATTTCTAACTAGGTCTTTCGGAAAGTAGGAAATATACCTTCAACCCATACATTTGCAATAATTAGGTTGATAAAATATATCTGCTCACGCTTGTTCAATTACAAGCGCGCCGCTTTTAGCGCTAAGCCGTCAAGGATATCGTGCTCGGAAATAGTCACCGCTGATATCTGATGCTCAGCTTCAGCACAGCGTTGCACAATACGTCGCACGACTTCTTGCCACACTAGTGCCCCAGCTCCCATCACATCCGCGCGTTGTGGATGCAAGAACGGGACTGCTGCCCGTTCCGCACCAGAAGCGTTGATAAACCAATCAGTAGCACGCTCAATTTCGGCAATACTCATCGATAAACCATGGATACGCTCAGAGTCGTATGTCTCCAAGCCAAGGGCTAATGCAGCCACAGATGTTACTGTTCCTGCCAAACCAACGATTGCGCGAGCCTGGCCAAGATCCACATGATATTCTGCCTCATCGAGTGCGTAGCGAATATCTGCACGCGCCAAGGCGATTTCTTCACTCGTTGGAGGATCAGATTTTAGCCTTCGTTCACGCATCCGCACTGACCCTACATCCATCGAAAACGCACTGATCACACTACCGTCGCGCTTACCTAAAACAAGTTCGGTTGAACCGCCACCTAAATCTATCGCAAGCATCGGCTCTATTGGATCAATAAGCGCTGAGATCGCACCCGCAAAGGACGTGCGTGCTTCTTCATCGCCGGAAAATACATTGACATCAACACCCAACCGTTCGCGCACACCGTCGATGAAAATATCTCGATTCGCAGCGTCGCGAGTAGCTGACGTCGCCGCGAAAACAACCGACTCGCATTCATGGTGACGGATACGTCGGGCATAGTCATCCACCACAGCTAACGTGCGTTCCAGCGCTTGGGGATCGAATTGTCCCGTACTATCGACTCCTTGGCCGAGCCGCACTATCTCAAGCCTGCGATCAATATCAGTTAGCTTGCCGTTTTCATCAACATCGGCGATCAGCAATCGAATCGAATTCGTACCGCAGTCAATCCCAGCAACTCGCTTCGTCATTCCTTCACCCCTGGGTTGTCCAAGCGTCTGACTCGGCATCGTCGTGTGAACCACAGTGACACACGTTCGGATCCCATCCGGCCTGTGCCAGAGCATCATCGCCAGCCGGGCAAACCCCTGGGCCTACCGCAAGCGCATAGCCAGCCAACGCGTGTAAACACTTCACGCGGTCAGGCATTCCACCAGCGGACTTACCAGCGATTTCTGGGACTTCATCAAGGATGTCGCGGCGTGCAACATACGATTGGTGTGCTCGAGTATGTGCCTGCGCGTACTGCGGGTCATTAGCTAGGCGTTCGTTATATTTAACCATGTCTCCGGAGCTTTCAATTCGCGAAATTTCGCGCACTAGCCACGGGTAGGACAGGTAGAACAAAGTAGGGAATGGTGAACCATCAGGCAACCGTGGATAGGTAATTGTCACCGCTGGTGCACCACATACACAACGAGCACCGATACCGACGAGTCCACGCGGATCACGACCGAGTTGTTCAGTAAGGATCTCTCGATCACCGGGACGGATTTCGGTGGCCTTGACTGCAACTCGTTGTAGAACGTCGAGTGGAATAGAAACAGAGGTCATGTCGCCTAGTCCTTTAGGTTAGATTGGTCTGGGTTTACTGCTGGAATTCTTGCTGTGGGTCTTGGGTCGGCGTCGATTCCGGCGGCGTCGATTCAGTTGTTGGGGATTCCGGTGCCGGTGCTTCCGGCTCCGGAGAGTCGTTGAGAATCGGGGTATTTTGCGGGTTGGCGCGTTCCCCAACTTGCCCGGCGATAACTAGGGAGTCCCAACCGGTGACGAAGAACGGTGTTTTTTCCCGGCGAAGCCGGTTCACTTCTTCCGTGCGCTTATTCAGCCGCGTCGTTGCATCGCCTTGTTTGGGATCCTTAGCAATATATAAGGTCTGCCCCGGCATAACAAATCCGAGCCGTTCGCGCGCTTGAGCCTGGATGAATACCGGATCGCTCCAGAGCGCCTTTTCTTCTTCAAGAGTTTCGACTCGTTCTTTCGCAATAGCAAGTTCCGATTTTGCTTGACGGATTTCTTCTTGTTGCGCCAAATACTGCGTGAGCGGATTAGCTATGATAAGAACTCCGATAAGGGCGAACATCATAATAGTTGCTAAACGTAACGAGATCCGGTGCGTCTTATCTCGCCCTTCGAAAACGATATGGTGTTCTTGAGAAAAGCGGGACCGGAAGCCCTGTTTTTGACTTCGTTGTACGCCGGGCGTCGATCGTCTTTTCTGGCCGGGTCGCGGCGGGTTCGTCAATGGTTTCGTGTGCCGTTGGCTCGTTGCGCGTACACGAGATGATCCGGGGGTCCCGGATGAGTGCTTTTTCGGACGACGAACCATGCCTATAAGTTTAGAGCTCTTGGAGCTAAAACGGGAGAGGGAGGCGGTGAGCCATCCCACCATCTTTATTCGACGCGAGAAATTTGTCTTTCGCCCTTGCCTCTTTACGTCTCCGATGGGAGTAACGCTAGGTAAAATATACGTCAGGCGGTCCTGCTTTCGCGGAACCGCCTGACGTATATGTTCTAGCTTAAGCTAGTTGAGTCTCATGCCTTGAAGCGTGGGAATGCCGAAGCGCCAGCGTAAACTGCTGCATCGCCGAGTTCTTCTTCAATGCGGAGCAACTGGTTGTACTTGTTGACGCGCTCGCCACGAGCTGGTGCACCAGTCTTGATCTGACCGGAGTTAGTTGCAACTGCGAGGTCAGCAATGGTGGTGTCTTCGGTTTCACCGGAACGGTGGGAAGTCATTGACTTGTAACCAGCGCGGTGTGCTGCTTCAACAGCTTCGAAGGTTTCGGTGAGAGTACCAATTTGGTTGACCTTCACGAGGAGTGCGTTAGCCGCACCGAGCTTGATGCCCTTCTCAAGGCGCTCTGGGTTGGTGACGAAGAGATCGTCGCCAACGAGCTGGACGCGATCGCCAACATGCTCGGTGAGGGACTTCCATGCATCCCACTCATCTTCAGAGAGTGGATCTTCGATGGAGACGATTGGGTACTTGGCGACGAGCTCATCATAGTACTTGACCATGTATTCAGTGTCGCGCATTTCGCCTTCGAACTTGTACTTGCCATCTTCGAAGAATTCGGTGGAAGCGACGTCGAGTGCGAGTGCAACATCCTTGCCTGGCTCTAGGCCGACCTTCTTGATTGCTTCAACAATCAGATCGAGAGCTTCGGCGTTCGAACCGAGGTTTGGCGCGAAACCGCCTTCGTCGCCCAGGCCGGTGTTCAAGCCGCGATCCTTAAGAACGGACTTGAGTGCGTGGTAAACTTCTGCACCCCAGCGCAGAGCTTCCTTGAAGGTGGAAGCGCCGATTGGCGCAATCATGAATTCCTGAATATCAACGTTGGAATCTGCGTGGGATCCACCGTTGAGGATGTTCATCATTGGAACTGGGAGAACGTGTGCGTTTGGTCCGCCGAGGTATGCGTACAGTGGCAAACCGGCAGACTCAGCAGCGGCCTTAGCAACTGCGAGGGAAACGCCGAGAATGGCGTTTGCGCCGATCTTGCCCTTGTTGTGGGTGCCGTCAAGGTCGATGAGAGCTTGATCGAGGTAGCGCTGATCGGAAGCTGAAAGGCCAATGATTTCTGGCTCGATAACTTCAGATACTGCCGCAACAGCGTCAGCAACGCCCTTGCCACCGTAGCGGGACTTGTCACCGTCACGACGCTCGACAGCTTCGAATGCGCCGGTTGATGCACCGGATGGAACTTCCGCGCGAGCGAAAACACCGTTGTCTAGAAGAACCTCAACCTCAACGGTTGGGTTGCCACGGGAATCAAGAATTTCACGGGCGGCGATTGCCTCAATAAGTGCCACAAGGACTCCTTTAAATTGTTATTTTTGGTCTTGCAGTCTCGTGCTGGAAAGTTTTCCAACACGTACTCTTCTATTGTCCTACGTTTTGTGTCATTTGGGTATCCCGATGGCCATACTGATCGAAATTACTCACGACAAGAGCTAAACGGGCATAATTTTTTGGCTATATCCCGGCTAAAAGTCCTATGAGATAGTCGATTACGCGTCTGGCTTATTCCGATCGGCTCATCGATTTTTCAGAGCAGAATACTTCTTATCCGACATGCGATCACCGCGAACCTCAACTGCATACTCGCTAGCGCGCTTGCCTGCCATCGGCCGCAAAATTGTCGCTGGTCAGGCCAGCAGTTGCTCCATAATCTTTTTCACTGCCGCAATCATTTCATCGTTTTCTAACATTGTCTGCGCAGCAAGCACGCTACGTTCGTGTGACGATCGATGTAAATCCGATAGCGGAATCAGAATTGTACGTATTGCAGCTTTCGCCACAGCTTTCGGATACAACCGGCGCAGACGAGCATGCTTGGAGTCTGAAAGGACTACCGGAGCGATCCGCAGGTTCTTTCCCATCACAGTGATTTCTTCAACACCATACGAGCGCGCTTGTTCCCGCAGTGCAGCAAGGGCGAACAACCGATCTACTTCCACCGGTATCTTGCCATACCGATCGATGAGTTCTTGGCGCACGTCATCACGCTGTTGCTCGTTAACCGCCGAAGCAATCTTCGTGTAAATCTCTAACCGTAAGCGTTCCGAAGTCACCCAACGTTCTGGAACATAGGCTTCGACGGGGAGCTCGATACGCATTTCTGCTTGTTGTTCAGCTTCGGTGCGTTTATCTTGCCCGGTCAACTGCGCTACAGCTTCCGAAACCATCCGCAGATAGAGATCGAATCCGACTCCGGCGATGTGCCCGGACTGTTCACCGCCCAAAATATTTCCAGCACCACGAATTTCAAGGTCTTTCATTGCGACCTGGATACCGGCACCGAGCTCCGAATGGGCAGCAATGGTACGCAGTCGTTCAATCGCAGTTTCAGTCATCGACTTATCGCGTGGATACAGGAAGTAGGCGTAGGCGCGCTCTCTTCCTCGCCCCACTCGGCCACGTAGCTGATGAAGCTGAGATAAGCCAAGTTTATGAGCATCTTCGACAATCAACGTATTTGCGTTCGAAATATCGAGGCCGGTTTCCACAATTGTGGTACACACAAGTACGTCTATTTCTTTATCCCAGAATGCTTGAATAACATCTTCTAGCTGGGTTTCACTCATCTTTCCATGCGCCACACCCACGCGTGCTTGTGGAACAAGTTCGGTGATCTCATGAGCTACTCGATGGATAGACTGGGTGCGATTATGGACATAAAATACCTGACCATCACGCAACAATTCACGTTTGATAGCGGCCGAAATTTGCCGGTTTTCATGCGCACCCACGTAGGTGAGAATCGGGTGGCGTTCTTCCGGCGGGGTAGCCAGCGTCGACATCTGGCGAATACCCGTCACTGCCATTTCCAACGTTCGCGGGATCGGCGTTGCCGACATCGACAGCACATCAACTGACGAATACAACTGTTTGAGCATTTCTTTGTGTTCGACGCCGAAGCGTTGTTCTTCGTCGATAATGACCAAACCTAGGTTTTTGAAGCGGACGTCTCCGGTGATGAGTCGATGTGTCCCGATAACGACGTCGATCGTTCCTTCACGCACGCCTTTTCGGACGTCTTCGGCTTCTTTCGCGCTTTGGAAGCGCGACAAGCTAGCTACTCGGACCGGGAATCCGGAGTATCGTTCGATGAATGTCTCGGCGTGCTGTTGGACAAGCAACGTGGTTGGTACAAGCACGGCAACCTGCATATTATCTTGGACTGCTTTGAACGCTGCGCGTACCGCGATCTCAGTTTTTCCATAACCGACGTCGCCCGAGATGAGCCGATCCATGGGTTCTGGCGATTCCATATCGCGCTTGACCTCTTCGATGGTGGTCAACTGATCTGGGGTTTCGACGTACATGAACGCATCTTCAAGTTCGCGTTGCCACGGTGTATCTGGGCCGAACGCATGACCTTTAGTTGCGCGACGCTTGGCGTAAAGCCGGATGAGTTCTTTGGCGATTTGTTTGACTGCTGCGCGCGCTTTCGCTTTGGTTTTATCCCAGTCAGCACCGCCCATCTTGTTTAGTGACGGGGAATCACCACCGGAATATTTTGTTACATAATCGAGCTGATCGGTAGGAACCCACAGCTGGTCACGAGCCCCGCCGCGTTTCGAGGCCGCGTATTCGAGCACGACGTATTCGCGTTGGCTGCCAGATGAACCCCCAAGTGATCGTTTAGCTAGCTTGACGAATTGCGCGACACCGTGGCGTTGATGAACGACGTAGTCGCCTGGCTTAAGCTGGAGCGGATCGACGGCGTTTTTCCGCCGCTTTGGCATGACTTGCTGAGGAACAAATCCGGATTTTTTGCGTTGCAACAAATCTTGGGAGCCATAGATTGCGATCTTACGTTCTTCGTCCACGAAGCCGGTCAGCATCGGAACAGCCGCCACATAGATGACACCCGCGGTAAGTTCTTCTGGAAGATCTTCTACATAGGAGACTGCATAGCCTGCTGATTCGATCTGTTCAGCTAGTCTTCTACCAAGCCCTGGACCTTGCGTGGTGAGCACGATCTGCCAGCCTTGCCGCCCAAGCGTGCCTACGTGTTCGATTGTGGCATCAACGTTACCGCCGAAGCTTTGTGGTTCGTGAATATGAAAATCGGTCGCGTCTGGGTGAGGCAAGCCGCCTATCGTCCACCAATCTTGACCTGCTTCGATCACCGACGCACGAGCAGTAGACAGCGCGATGAACGACGCCATATCAACTGAAACTGGCAACTGCCCACCAGCCACCGCGACATTCCAGGCAGCTGCAAGAAATTCTTCAGTTGTTTCTACCAGCGAATCAGCTCGAGCTACTACTCGTTCTGGCTCCATGACGATAAAGCGCGAGTTTTTCGGCATAAGTTCACTGACCGGGGTCATGGACGGAACCAGAACTGGCATCAGTGATTCCATGCCTTCAACCGCAATGCCGTTGGCAATTTTTTCCAACATATCTACTGCACCGGGCAACTGCGTCATGGCCTCACTTGCCCGCGAACGCACATCATCAGTGAGCAGTAATTCCCGGCATGGCGGAGCATAAACATGTGCGCGTTTGTTCAAAGAACGCTGGTCAGCCACTGCAAAGGTACGGATGTCGTCGACTTCGTCGTCGAATAATTCGATACGTAACGGATGAGCTTCAGTTGGTGGGAAGATATCAATGATGCCACCACGGATGGCGAACTCTCCGCGATTTTCAATCATATCGACGCGTGAGTAGGCGGCATTAACCAGCTGCTCTTGGAGATCTTCCATATCGATAATATCGCCGAGCTTGATCCGCACTGGAACAAGCTCGCCCAGACCATGTGCTACCGGTTGAAGCAAGGCACGTACTGGAACAATAACTGCTAGTAATGGCGGAAACTCTTCCGGGTGGGCAAGGCGACGAAACGTCGATAACCGGCGTGCAACTGTATCCGCACGCGGAGATAGCCGCTCATGCGGCAAGGTTTCCCACGCAGGCAAAATAGCGACCGATTCTTCGGGCAAGAATGTATGAAGTAGCGTTGCTAATTCGTCGGCTTCACGCCCTGTTGCAGTGACAAGAACATGGGTTTTTGCGATATCTCGATTGATGATGGCAGACAGTAGCGGCGCCGATGCGCCACGTGGCACTGTGATATCACAGTGATGCCCATCGAGCTCCTGAAATTGCGGAGCAGATGAGAATAGACGCTGTAATACTGAAAGATCCATACCGGCCTTCTTTATATTGTGGAGATCTGCGAAATATCGAGGGAAATTGATCAACCGTGTGCTGTGCTTACGAAGCAGTATGTAACCGCATAGTGGCCTTTTCTAGCCCGAGTTCGATAATGTCAATAACCGCATCAGCGGCAATCTCAAGCATGACCCCAAGTTCTTTACGTTCCGCAGCTGAGAACTGTGAGAGCACGAAATCGGCTGGATCTTGACGGCCTGGCGGCCGGCCAATACCGCAGCGCAACCGGATATAGTTCTTCGTTCCACTCGACTGCGAAATTGATTTCAGCCCGTTGTGACCACCCTCGCCACCGCCACGCTTCAGTTTCAACGTACCAAACGGCAAATCTAGTTCATCGTGAATGACGATCAGGTTTTCTACCTCACCGTTGTAGTAAGACATTAGCGATGTGACCGGACCACCAGACGTGTTCATGTATCCAGTGGACATACCAAGCACAACTTGCTCCCCAGGTTCGCCGGGACGTACTCCCACCCGTACAGCTGTTGACTGAGTTTGAGTTTGTTTGTGGAGGCTGAGCCGAGTATTTAACCGTTGCGCTAATACGTCGATAACCATGTGCCCAATACTATGCCGAGTCCCCGCATATTTTGGACCCGGATTACCTAAGCCGACAACCGTGTACACAATCAAAACTCCTTAACAACGTAACCGTGCAAAAACTATCTGAAACTGTTCTACACCCGCTGTCCCACACATTTTATTGCACACCCACGTTAATGACCACGATCTGTGGTTCATTAACACAGCACGGATGCAAAAAGATGTGAGGCCCGACCCCTTGCGGGGCCAGGCCTCACCCAAGAACACTAGATCACTCAGCGGCTTCTTCTGTTGCTTCTTCCTCAGCGGAGTCTTCTGAGACTTCAACTGTTGGAACAGAGATAACAACAACAACGCTCTCTGGATCGAGTTCGATCTCAACATCCGCTGGGAGTTCAAGATCAGCCACGGTCACGTGAGCGCCTTCTTCCAAGCCTTCAACATTGACAACAATAGACTCTGGAATATTGGTTGCCGAAGCCTTAGCGAGAATATGAAGAATCTCAGCGTTTGCCATAGCGTTACCAGCTGGCTCACCTTCAATAATGACTGGGACTTCAACATCAACCTTTTCGCCCTTCTTCACACGCAAGAAATCAACGTGCTCGATCAGGCGGGAAAGTGGGTTGCGCTGAACATCCTTAACAATAGCGAGGTGCTTTTCGCCCTCGATCTCAATGCTCAGCAGTGCGTTAGCGTTGCCACGAACAGCCATGTAGGTTGCGTGGTAATCAAGCTCAAGGTGTAGTGGATCTTCGCCGTGGCCATAAAGCACACCTGGAAGCTTTTCCTCACGGCGCAAGCGACGCGATGCGCCCTTGCCGAATTCCTGACGAATCTCAGCTGTTAATAGATCAGCCATAATCTAACTCCTTCTTTTTCTGTTATGGATAGCCTCGAAACCGGAAGACTACCCTCCTACAGTGAGGAGTGCAGACACCGCGTCGATAACGGAACACCCAATTCGCATCAACAGACACTGATGGGGTTCCCTCGCCGAGGCAACCCCATCAGTCTACTATCGAACTAGCTAGTGAGAAAAGCTAATGTGTGAACATCACACAAGTTCTCTCTTTAACTCACTATTGAGCATGTACATCGTTTGCTATTAGAACGCACCATCAAACATCGACGTGACCGAACCGTCGTCGAACACTTCGCGAATAGCACGTGCCAAAACTGGTGCAATCGAGAGCACAGTCAAGCCATCGAAACGCTTCTCGTCGGCAATTGGCAGGGTATCGGTTACGACGATCTCGCACGCACCGGACTCCATGAGCCGTTCCCGTGCCGGACCGGACATAGGCGCATGCGTAGCGGCAACAATGACATCCTTTGCGCCAGCTTCAAGCACAACGCGAGCAGCACCAGCAATCGTCCCAGCCGTATCGATAAGATCGTCAACGATGACCGCGGTCCGCCCCGCAACATCACCCACAACACGGTTCGCTGTTGCCTGGTTTGGCCGGGAAATATCACGGGTCTTGTGAACGAATGCCAACGGCACACCACCTAGACGATTACCCCACTGCTCGGCAACCTTGATACGTCCAGCATCCGGAGAAACGATCACAGACTCTTCTGGATTGACACGAGTGCGCACATAGTCAACAAGGGTAGGCATAGCCCACAAATGATCGACTGGACCGTCGAAGAACCCCTGGGTTTGCGATGCATGCAAATCAACCGACATAATGCGCTCTGCACCAGCAGCCTTGAATAAGTCCGCCATTAAGCGAGCCGAAATAGGCTCGCGACCCTTATGCTTCTTATCTTGGCGAGCATACGGGAAGGAAGGTAATACGACGGAGATGCGCTTTGCCGAAGCACGCTTGGCTGCATCAACCATGATCAACGCTTCCATAATCCACTTGTTCACTGGAACATCAATGGATTGGATAATAAATACGTCAGACCCACGAACTGATTCATCGAATCGAACATAGATTTCTGAGTTTGCGAATTCGTAAGAGGTGGTTGGCGAAAGCTCGATGCCGAGCTCCCTGGCCACTTCTTCTGCTAGTTCTGGATGTGCGCGCCCGCTGGCGACAACGAGGTGCTTTTCACCGCTTGTATGGATGCCTGTCATGCCCGACCATTCTTAATCTACCAATTGAAAAGTAACGGCCGGCTGGCCATTACCCCAGCCCGTTAGTTGTTAATACCCATCACCGAAAATGGTGAAATCTGCTCATGATCAGCAATTGACACCGAATCGGCGACGACATGCGGAACATGGGCGTGCTTTCCAACATTCACATCGGTTAGTTCTGTGAACGGCCCGATGACGGAAAACTCGGACACCTTCGTGTTTCCACGAAGAATTGTGCCCGGCTGAATGGTGACGTCCGGCGCCAAAGTAACATCCACATCGATATGTGTGGTAGCCGGATCGATAATCGAAACACCGCTACGCATCCATTTTTCTAGGATGCGACGGTTTTTTTCGGTGCGAAGATTTGCCAGTTGGACAAGATCGTTGATACCTTCAGCTTGCACTGAATCAGCAAGCACATAGGAAGCTACGCCGCGGTCATCGTTGGCAGCCTTGGCGATCACGTCCGTGAGATACATTTCGCCTTGCGCATTGTCAGTATCTAAACCACCTAAGGCTTCACGTAAGAACTCAGCATCAAATACGTATGTTGACGTGGCGACTTCTTTAATCGTGCGTTGTAGATCGGATGCGTCTTTTTCTTCGACGATACCGACAACCGGACCAGTAGCTTGTGGAGTGAATGCCACTTCGTCAGATCCGGGAGCTGCTTGGCGAAGAATTCGCCCATATCCGTATGATTCCTCAAGAACTGTGGACAAAACAGTAACTGCAGCGCCTGAGGTGTGATGGACGCGAGCTAGTTCGCCCAGAGTTTCAGGGGCAAACATGGGCGAATCGCCGGCAACAATCAATACTGGCCCGCGTAAATCGGCGGGCAAGGCACGCATTCCACACCATGCGGCACGGCCAGTCCCTTTGATGTCATCTTGATCGGCAATCTTCGCTTCTGGAGCTATGCGTGAGACGTGTTCGACCACTTGGTCGCGTTCATGGCGAACGACGACGACAGTGTGTTCTGTTCCTGCTTTACTTACTGCATCGAGTGCGTGCCCTACTAGGGATCGACCACACATCGATAAGAGGACTTTAGGGGTCTGCGATTTTATTCGGGTTCCTTTTCCTGCAGCTAGAATAATTGCTGCAGCGAGTTGATAACTCACAGGTGCCTCCTCGGCTAACCGAACTATCTCTCACAACGCTGCACCGACGTTGTTTTCGCTCCGCCACTAGGACTCGAACCTAGACAAGCGGTTCCAAAGACCGCTGTGCTGCCATTACACCATGGCGGATTACTTGATATATTGTGCCAGCTTGTGCGCTCAGTTTCCACCCGCGCACCCATATCCGCACTTATGGCGTTCCCCACCCCGTTAAATAGCAACTCATCTGGCATATATATCTATTTCCGTGCTATGGAAATACCCCATGCAGCTCCCTGGTTTTGGTATCGTAAGTATGGGAGAATATGAGCATGACACTTAGCCCGAAGCCAGATCTCACCTCCGCTCCTCAACCAGTGAAACGCCAGCGTATGACTCGCATTCAGCGTCGCGACCAGCTTATTGGCATCGGCCGCCATTTGTTCGCAGCCAGGGGATACGACGCCGTATCCATCGAAGAGATCGCCCACGCCGCTAACGTGTCCAAGCCGGTTGTATACGAGCACTTTGGTGGCAAAGAAGGTCTGTACCAGGTGATAGTGGACCGTGAGACAACGGCGGTTAACGAGATTTTACATGGGGCATTAACGACGGGGAAAGGTCCGCGTGAATCTCTAGAATCAGTCGTGCTGGGTTTGCTCGATTATATTGAGGAAAACCCAGACGGTTTTGGTTTGATGGTACATCAAAGTCCAGACGTCTTAGCCGGCGGTCAATTCTCTACGATCATTTCCGATATGGGTGACCATCTTGATCAGTTACTGGGAACCTATGTGGAAAAACTGCAATTCCCGCCGGACGCCATGTCTCTCTATGCCCAGATGCTCTCTGGGCTCATGGGAATTGTAGGCCAGTCATGGGCGATTAACCGCCAGCTTGAAAAGCGTGTGATGGCTGCTCATTTGGTGAATTTGATGTGGAACGGCTTGCATCATTTAGAAGCACAACCCACTTTGGTTACTCCGGAAAAGTAACTACGACGATCATCCACCTCTAACATTAGGCCCGCACCAGCGTAGCTTTACCTGCCACTTTCCGGTGCGGAAAATATACTTATCTTTAAAAACAAGAAAGGAGTGCTGATGAATCTTCATATCAGCAATCTCCATAAGCGCTACAGTAACGTCGTTGCGCTTGATGGGATGGAATTCACCGTTCACCCCGGCGAACTATACGGTTTCGTCGGTTCTAACGGTGCCGGCAAAACGACGACGATGCGTATCACCCTCGGCGTCTTATCCGCTGATTCGGGCACGGTAACGCTCGACGGTAAAGAACTTGACTTCGCAACCCGGAAAACCTTCGGCTATATGCCGGCCGAGCGTGGACTCTACCCGAAAATGCGGGTGGCAGAACAGCTCATTTATCTGGCGCGGTTGCAAGGGCTCACCAAGCATGACGCGACTCAAGCTATGGAGTATTGGACCGAACGTTTAGGCTTAGCTCACCGTCGGAACGACGAAGTTCAAACACTTTCGCTCGGTAACCAGCAACGCGTACAGCTAGCTGCTGCACTCATCCACAATCCCCAAGTTCTGGTTCTCGACGAACCATTCTCTGGCCTTGACCCAGTTGCGGTTGACGTCATGAGTGACGTTTTGCGTGAAAAGGCCGACGACGGCGCAACCGTTGTTTTCTCCTCCCACCAACTCGACTTAGTGGAACGCATGTGTGAACGCGTCGGTATTTGCTCCCAAGGCAGGATCGTTGCTGAAGGCACCATCGACGAACTACGCGCCACCGAACAACAGCATCTACGAATCCGTATCGACGGCGATAGCGCAATGCTTGCCCAAACCTTCGTTTCGCGCGGGGTCACCACTACGCGTGACCCGAACGGAGCGTTGAACTTAACGGTCGACGCCAACGTCGACACCCAAGATTTGCTTCGTATCGCACTCGAAGCGGGGACAGTTATGGAATTTGCTCCGCAGCGCCCGCATTTACAAGACATTTTCAAAGATATCGTCTCCACACCAGTGGCCGAAGAACACAACGAAACACCACAAAAGAAACGCGGCCTAGCTGCCCTGTTCGGAAAGAGGAAGTGACATGCTCGCATTAATTATGAAGCGGGAAATGACCGCTCTTCTTAAAACCCGGTCAAACCAAATCGGTTTTGCCTTCATGATCGTTTTGATTCTGGGCGCAGGAATCGTCGCTCACCTCTTTTCTGGTTCCGACGACGATGCTGATGCGGCACAATCGGAAACATCCTACGTGGTAGGTGTTGAGCAAAACGCCAGTGCAGCAACGGACTTCATTGAGGCTACTCACCCATTTATTACCACAGAAATGATCGGTGACGGCGAAGGGAAAGACTGGCTGACGAAATCCATCGAAGCGCAAACCGACTCTGACGACGATGTCTCGTTCGCCGTCGTCGCTGGAACAACGGAAAAACCAGTCGTGCTGTTCCCTAATGTTGGCGCGTTGAGAACATTCGGTGACGAGCTCCAACAGGGTGTGACCATGTGGATTGCCAGTGATCAATCCGACCTCACCGCGCAGGTGGCAAGCAGCGCCATCGCTACCGCCGAAGCAGCCAATGTGCAGGTATTTGAGTTGAAGTCTGGCGGCAATCTGCTGGACTCGAACCCTACCGGATACTTCGCCGCACTGGCCGTGCTTGTTCTCCTGGTGACGGTGACTGCTTCAGGCTTGTCTGTTATCTCGATGGGTGTGGTGGAAGAGAAATCTTCCCAAGTTGTGGAAATCATTCTCTCCGCGGTCAAGCCGCGCACCCTCCTGCTAGGAAAAGTCCTCGGTATCGGAACGGTGATCCTGGGGCAGTTCGCGCTCTATATCGTCGCAGTTATCGTCTCGTTGAAGATTTCTGGATATTCTGTGCCCTTTAGTTTGTCGAGCCTCGTAAGCTGGACTCTTATCTGGGCGGTTATCGGATTCTTCTCCTTCGCGATTATTTCTGGCGCGCTCGCAGCAACCGTTTCGCGTCAGGAGGATTTGGCACCGATCACCGGAACACTGATGATGTTGATCTTCCTGCCGGTCTACGGTGGAATGTTCCTCATTTCGGCCATGCCTGACGCGTTAGTGACGAAGATTGTGTCGTACCTGCCGTTCTTCTCCTCCTATCTGATGCCGGTACGCCAGGCTTACGGCATCTCGTCAGCCTATGAGCAGATCATTGCACTCGTCATTGCCGTCGCATTCATTCCGCTGATGGCAGTGTTTGCCGGTAAAATCTACCGGAACTCTGTACTGCACTCAGGCAAGCGTCTATCGATCAAGCAGGCATTGAAGGGCTAAGAGGCCCAGAGCGCCCGCCGTTTCACTGTTCGAAGTAGCACAGCAGCCGCCGCATGTAGGCGGCTGCTTGTGCATTATCTTCTAACTTAAACATGGTGAGAATATCGGCTTCGACGCTCAGGAGATCAGCGAAGGCAGCGTCTGCACGCTCAATTCCTAGCGCAGTTGCTTTAACGTGAACGATACGCCCATCGCGCTCGTCTGTGTGACGTTCTAGCAGCCCTTTACGAGCCATGCGATCCAAGCGGTTAGTAACGGTTCCTGACGAAACAAGCGTCTCTTTCATGAGCTGCCCGGCAGTTAAAGTATGATCGGGCTGCCGACGGAGCGCGGTGAGCATATCAAATTCCCACGATTCGAGCGCATTGCGGGCGAACACAGTTTTGCGCATGCGTTCGACGTGGCGGGTTAACCGGATAAGCCGGGAAAAGACTTCCAGCGGATCAGTATCGAGTTCTGGGCGTTGTACGAGCCATTGGGCGATAACCTCATCGACTTCGTCGCGGATTGGGGTATCGAGAGGTGTGGGGTCAGTCATGGCAAGCTCCTGTGGTGTAGCGCAGGTTAAGAGCGTGCGTTAAGCGCCATTGCTTGACGCACACCCATCACCTTACCTTGACATCAAAATACAGTCTACGGACTTTAGGCCGTATCCCTACCTCCACAACAAAACTAGCAGAATAGAAATGAGTACAAGTGCTGTTAACAAGGCGAAAGATACGAGTTTTTGAACTGTTTTATCAGGAAAATCGCCCGAATCCACTTTCTCGCGCATGACGCCACCAACACCCATGATCACCAATGCCACTATTGCCTGGAGAATAACCATCATGGCATTATTCGATAGCGCATTTGCAACACTGACACCAGCGCGCAAATCTGGACTCACCACAATAAAAGAATTAACGATGGCCAAAAGCACACCAGCACTGAAGTATTTCATTAACCGACTCATGGTAGACTCCTGATTTTCGCCTTTGAAACCTTTCCGTTTTAATTCCACTAGCCACGATTGCGACTTACTAAAACTATACTATACCATTACATTTACAACAATGCATCTAACTAATTTCAGTAAATTTCTACCTCTTCGGCAGCAACCATCCACTCCTCTTCCAACAAATCCAATTCTTCTTGGGCTAGAGCAGCTTCTTTTCCTAGATCAACCAAAGCCTCAAAATCACCGCTCGCAGCCGCATCAGCCTGCTGCAACCCAATCCGTTCAATGAGCTGGCTGACCTTATCCATCTTGCGTTCAATACGTGCCATATTCTTACGAGCTAACCGCTCTTTGGCAGCATCTTTCGTCTTAATAGGTTGCGCGGCTTGCGAACCGGCATCGCCACCCTTATCGTGTTGCACACGAAGCTCGGCCGCTAACCGCAAGTATTCATCGACGCCTCCAGGCAGATCACGCACGTGCCCGTCGAGCACCGCGATCTGATGATCGGTAATTCGTTCCAGCAGGTAGCGATCGTGGGAGACCACAACCAGCGTGCCCGGCCACGAATCGAGGACGTCTTCGATCGCCGCCAACGTATCGGTATCAAGATCGTTCGTCGGCTCGTCGAGCAGTAACACATTCGGTTCGCCAACTAAGAGTCGTAGCAGTTGCAGACGACGGCGTTCGCCACCGGACAGATCGCCAACCTGCGTCCAAGCACGCTCGCGGGTGAACCCGAGCTTTTCCACCAGTTGCGCGGCCGTCATTTCTTTCTTGCCCACCATCACATGTGTGGCAATATCATGCACGGCTTCAACGACGCGGCGGTGAGCGATCTCGTCAAGTTCCTTTGTTTCCTGCGTCAACACCGCCAACTTCACGGTTTTTCCGCGCCTGATCCGCCCGGCGGTTGGCTCCAAAGCCCCGCTAATCAGCCCGAGAAGCGAGGACTTTCCAGCGCCGTTTCCGCCAACAATACCCAAGCGCTCGCCCGGGGCTAACCGCACAGTGACATCATCCAAGACAGGTGTTTGGTCTTGCGCATCGTAGGCGAAGGAGACGCCAATGAGGTCGATAACGTCTTTACCTAAACGAGTGGTGGCCATTTTCGCTAGTTCGATCGAATCGCGTGGCGGTGGCTCGTTCGCAATCAGCTCGTTCGCGGCATCGATTCGGAACTTTGGTTTCGAGGTACGTGCCGGGGCACCGCGCCGCAACCATGCCAGCTCCTTACGCAACAAATTATTGCGCTTCTCGACAGCTTGCTGCGCGATCCGCGAGCGCTCGGCGCGCTGCAAAATATAGGCCGCATATCCACCTTCGTAGGTTTCGACGTGGCCAGGTTGCGGGTTTCGCCCGCCCGCGCCGTCGTTACCCGGAACAACTTCCCACAACCGGTCGCATACCGCGTCGAGGAACCAGCGATCGTGGGTGACGACGATAAGTGCGCCTTCTCCCCTACCGAACCGTTCGTTTAAATACTTGGCAAGGAAGGTGACGCCTTCAATATCAAGGTGGTTTGTGGGTTCGTCGAGGACGATGACGTTCGCGTCCGCTGCTAGGGTGGCGGCGAGCGCTACTCGGCGTCGTTGCCCGCCGGAGAGTTCAGTAACTTTCTTGTCCAGCGGAACATCAGGCAGTAGTCCTTCGTGAAGGTAGCGGATTGCTGAATCGGATGCCCATTCGTATTCGGCAGCATTGCCGTGGATCGCTTGAATAACCGTCACATCTGGCGCAAACGAAATCGCTTGGGACAGTACCGAAAATCGGGTACCGCTGGTCATCGTGACTTGGCCGGTATCTGGTTCAAGCGCCCGGGTGAGTAGTTTCAGGAGCGTGGATTTTCCGCCACCGTTGGGGCCCACGATACCGATTTTGGCGCCGTCTTCAATCGAGACGTTAATATTGCCGAGAATTGGGCGCGACCCTAGATCGATCGACACGTTCTCAACACCTAAAATATGTGCCATCAACCTGGCCTTTCTTTAAAAATCACCAAGCGTACACAAAGTTAGGGATTTTTCGCTTTTACCTCAAAAAATCGAGCCGAAGTGACCTCATATGCAAACTGAATGCACGCACATGTTGTTATCTTACTAGATGGGTCCCACGTACCGGACCGGTAGCTACCACCGGGGTGAGTTCCGGGAAGAGCTTCCCGAGTCGGCCCGAGAGCGAATCAAGGTTTGTCGGCTCAGCGAGGACCGCAATGGTCGGCCCAGAGCCAGACAGCATCACTGCGTGTGCACCAAGCACACCGGCAGCAATATGTGCCCGAATAGTGTCAATAATGGTAGCAACGTCGGAGCGCAACGAGCGTGCCGGTTCTTCCAGATCGTTGGCAAGCACACTGCCCAACAGTGCCCGGTGTTCACTGCCAGTCGTCGGCCCGGCCAACACGTCAGTGACGGCAGCTGTGTCCGGCACTTGTCCGTGCCCTAAACCCAGCGCATCGAACTCCCGAAACACTGCCGGGGTTGAGAGGCCGTGCGGGTTAATCAACATCACCCAACCATGGGTTTGGTTCGACGACAGCGACTGCAGTTCTTCACCGCGGCTCGTGCCACGCGCCAACCCACCCAGAAGCGAAAAAGGAACATCAGAACCCAGTTCGGCAGCACACTCATGTAGCTCCGCACCGGAAAGCCCCAACATCCACAGTTCATTGAGCGCCACCAACGTAGCGGCCGCATCAGCCGAACCGCCCGCCATACCGCCAGCCACCGGAATCCGTTTCGTCACCGTCAACTGAGCACCAAGATCCTCCGGAGCAATATCTAAACCAGTACGCGAACCGTAACGCTCTTTCAACAACTGAGCCGCTCGAATCACCAGATTCGATTCATCCACCGGCAAGTCCTCGCCAAGCCCACGAATACTCATCGAAAGCTCGTCAGCAAGCCGGGCTTCGACGTCGTCACGCAGATCCAGCGCCTCAAAAATCGTATCGAGCGGATGGAAACCATCAGAGCGAACCCCACCAACCCGCAACGCAATATTCACTTTTCCCGGGGCCGACGCCCGCACCGAACGAACCATACTCATGCTTCCTATTATCCACTGTTCACACCTGGAAATAACAATGCTGGGTGGTACGAGTTTCCTCGCACCACCCAGCATCTAAGCTATGTCAGAGATGAATACTCTTAGGCAAGAGTCACGGTTGCCGCAACCGCGTCAAGACCAGCTTCACCTTCATGCACTGCAACCGACTTCACCTGCACCTTTTCAGTAAACACTACCGGGGTGATGAGGTTCTTGCCAGCAGCCCGCAAAGCCCGCGCATCCACGCGCATAATCGGAGTGCCAGCACTGACTGCTTGGCCTTTCTCGACTAGCGCAGTGAAACCTTCCCCATGCATCTCAACCGTATCAAGGCCGATATGCACAAGCAGATCAACGCCAGACTCGACATGCATCGTAAACGCATGCAAGGTCTTAAAAATCTTACCTACCGTACCGTCAACTGGTGCGCAAACAACAAGCTCAGCAGCGTTTTCATCCGGAACAACTGCATATCCCGCACCCAACATACCCTGGGAGAACACTGGATCTGGAACCTCAGTCACCGGAACTACCCGGCCTGCGAAAACTGGATGAAACTCCACCTTTTTCTTGCCTAAGCCAAACATTAAATCTCCTGTTCACCGTTCAGTGTTACTTCCGAGGCCCGCAACTGGTCTGCCACCTCGTCATATACAAACTGTACCTGTGGACCGACCACAACCTGAACTGAACGCTGCGATGGACGAATAATACCGGCAACACCAACGGACTTGATAGCACCTTCGTCGACCTTCAGCTCATCCTTCACAACCGTCCGGAGGCGGGTTGCACAGTAATCAATGGACTCAATGTTGGAAACACCGCCCAAACCTGCGATCACGGTGGACGCCATACCAGCAAACTCATCGTCACCCGAGGTCTGTGCGGTAGACATTTCAACGTCGTCGCCACGGCCTGGCGTCTTGAGGTTCAACGCGCCAATAAGGAAGTAGAAGACAACGAAGTAAATTGCTGCGAAGACCAAGCCCTGAACTAGGAGCATGTACCACTGGTTAGCCAATGGGTTACGTGCAGAAAGTACCATGTCAACCAAACCAGCGGAGAAGCCGAAGCCAGCAGTCCAGTGGAACAGTGCTGCGATGAAGACCGAAAGACCAGTCAGGAGTGCGTGTACAACGTAAAGGACCGGAGCAACGAACATGAATGCGAATTCGAGTGGTTCGGTAACACCAGTGAAGAACGATGCGAGTGCACCAGCGAACATCAAAGAACCAACAGCCTTCTGAGACTTGGTGTTTGCACGCAGGTAGATTGCCAAAGCAGCAGCTGGCAAACCGAACATCATCACTGGGAAGAAGCCTGCCTGATAACGGCCAATTTCACCAATAACAGTACACGTACCGTTCTCCCAAATACCAACACCAGGGCAGGTAGCAGCGTCGGTAGCAGAAGCTGCAGCAGCGATGGTCTTACCGCCACCCAAGAAGTTACCGATGTCGTCGATGCCAATAACGTCGAACCAGAAGATCGAGTTCAATGCGTGGTGCAAACCGGTTGGGATGAGCAAACGGTTAGCGAAACCGTAGATACCTGCACCTACAGCACCCATGCCCTGGATGGATTCACCGAAGTTGAAGAGTGCGGAGTAAATGAATGGCCATACGAAGTACATCACGCCAGCGAGCACGATAGCCAAAAGCGAAGTAATAATTGGCACCAAACGACGTCCGGAGAAGAAGGCCAAGAATGGCGGAAGCTTGGTGCGCGAGAAACGGTTGTATACCCAAGCCGCCAAAATACCGATAACGATACCCATGAGAACGTTCTTGTCACCCATGGCGCCCCATCCCTGGGAAACCCACTCGAGTTTCGCGTCGCCTTCGAGAGCCTCAAGATCAACGCCCTGGAATCCAGCAACTGACTTCTCATTGAGAAGCATCTTAATAGTTGCAAATCCGATGAAACCGGAAAGCGCAGCTGCACCGTTGCTATCACGCGATAAACCGAATGCGATAGCAACAGCGAAAATCCATCCGAGGTTATCGAGCACAGCAGCACCCGACTTAATCAAAACAGCAGCGAGCACGCTGTTGGCTCCCCAACCGTCGGGATCAATCCAGTAACCGATACCCATCAAGATTGCTGCCACTGGCATCACAGCGACTGCACCCATCAATGCTTTACCGAGCCGTTGCAGGCTCTCCATGACTTTTCCGTTCATGATGATGTGTCCTTTATATGTGCTAGTTTATGCGCTTCATTGCGCATCGTTTTGTGCGCTCGTAGAGCTTTGCCGCCAGCCATGCAAGAATACTGCGAGGTATGCAGCTTCGTTGGCTATCTTGAGCGGCGCAGTACCCGGTTGCGCAATGTATGTTATGGCTCGCTGAGCTACGGAGAACTCTTCACGCAACAGCGTTTCGATCACTGGAGCGGTTTCATTTGTTCGCCATATCCCAGCTTGAATACGTGTGATAAACCCATTGATAGTTCTCAGCAACTCATTAATCTCAGCCGTCTCTTGGCCATTAAACTCAGTGGTAATCAGTTCGACGATAGCACCCAGTTTGTTAACTTCTGACAATGGTTGCTTCACAGTCGCGCCGGTGCGAGCGGCATTCAAGTGCAATGCGATAAACGCTACTTCGTCAATGGGGAGCTCCACATTGAGATTTTCATTGACAAAGTGAACCATCATTTGAGCAGCAGTAAATTCCGGACCGAACGCAATACGGATTTCGTCAACCAGCTTGTTGCTAATGGCGTATCCGTCGCGATGACGTTGGACTGCAAATGCAAGGTGATCTACCAGCAAAACATAGACTGATGAATCAAGATCGCTTAAAACGTTCGTTGCAAGTTCTACCGCTTCGCTGACTATGGACACTAGATGCGGATCGAGTGCATTCACTGACGTCAGAAAGTCCACTTTATCTGGGCTAGCTTCAATAAATTGGCGCTGGGCATCGCCGGCGGGGATTATATCTCCGGGCCGTTTCCCAAAACCAATTCCTCGTCCAGCAAGAACTGTTTCAACCCCATCAATACTGACCAGCACTGCATTGTTGTTGAAAATCCTTACGACACGAGCAGCAGACTGTACCATAATGCTCCTCATCGAGCGCACCATAAATCGGCGCTATTCTGGTCATGCCTGCCTAGCAGTAACACCCAGGGGTTTTCACTTACCTAATATAAGGGAGATATGCAGTCTTTGCAATATTTTCCGTAACCTAGGACACTTTCGTGAAACTTTGTGCGATAGAAATAAAGTCGTCGATTGTCAACTTTTCGCCACGCAAGCTCGGGTCCACTCCGGCGTCACGCAAAATTTCTTCGGCACGCGCCGCGCTACCAGCCCACGTCGACAACGCCTGTCGCAACGTTTTACGGCGTTGTGCAAAGGCTGCATCGACGACGTCGAATACGTCGGAACGTGGCACACCCACCGGTTCTGGATGTCGACGCATATGCACCAACGCCGAATCGACGTTGGGAACGGGCCAAAATACGTTGCGTGAAATCTTCGCTCCTCGCCACACGTCGGCATACCAATGAGCTTTAACCGACGGAACACCGTAGGTTTTCGAACCGGGTTCGGCAGCGAGTCGATCGGCTACCTCCAGTTGTACCATAACAGTAACTGTTTCAAGAGTTGGCAATGTTTGTAGAAGGGTAAGGAGAATCGGGACCGCTACGTTATAGGGAAGGTTTGCTACCAGATGTTTGGGAACAAAATCCTCGGTTGCTTCGAGTACTGGTGGTAATGCGAGATATGCGACCGAAGCAACCTCCATCGCATCACGATTAGTGACAGCAATACGGGCGGCGGATTCGGGTTGAACTTCAGCAACCGTACTCGGCAAAGCTTGCGCTAACGGTGGATCGATTTCGATGGCTGAGACTATTGCCCCGGTTTCAAGTATCGCTAAAGTTAACGATCCCAGGCCCGGACCAACCTCGACAACATGATCACCTGCTTCCACCCCGGCGTCGCGTACGATCCGACGTACAGTACCAGCATCGTGGACGAAGTTTTGCCCCAGGGTTTTCGTTGGTCGAATGTTGAGCTTAGCCGCGAGTTCACGGATCTTCACCGGTCCAAGAAGGGGAACGGATGGTTGATTCATATTTTCCTCGCAGTGCTGAGCTAGATTTACCTGCTCCAGTTTAACAATTTAATAAACGAGTGTCAGATAGCGCGACCGTTCATCGTGTAGATAATAACGATAGAAGCCGGTAACTTACCGGCTTCTATCGACGTTTTTAGTACCAGCCCACCGAGTGCGAGTGTCCTAGCGCACCACATGGCGTACCGTAACGGCCAGAAATATATCCTAGACCCCACGTAATCTGGGTTGCTGGATTGGTCTGCCAATCGGCACCAGCGGAGGCCATCTTCGATCCTGGCAGCGATTGTGGAATACCGTATGCGCCAGATGATGGATTGTTAGCCAAGTGATTCCAACCGGATTCACGTTGCCAAAGCTGATCGAGGCAGGAAAATTCGGCTGTTGACCAACCGCGGGCTGCTACCATCTCAGCTGCAATGGCACGAGCAGTTCCCGGAGCAACCGGCGCCGCATTCGCAGGGACTGCAACGGCAGTTTGCGCATCCTCTTCCTTCGTGCCAACTTTTACGACCTTCGGCTGTGCAGGCGTTGTCACAACATCTACCGTTACGCTACGGCTGACTTCTTGGCCATCGTGCTTAGTAATCGTATAGGTTCGAGTGCCCTCACCCGGTGCACCCTCTGATTCAATACGTTCTTCACCCTTCGGCAAAGTTGGATCGTCCTCACGGGTAGTTTCTTGAGCAACCGGATAGTTTTCCGTGAACGATTCAGTGGTCACTCGTGTAATAGTCACCTTCGCATCAGCAGCAACGGGCTTATCGAGCGGAGCTGAAACAATATCTGCACGATTGACCGTAATTTTGGCAGCCTCTAAAGCATCTGCCAAAGTTACCTTAGAACCGGTAACAACCGTCTTCACTTGTCCATCGACACTAACTGAGAATTGAGTGGTGACACCTTCGATAAGCGGAGTTGTTTCACCCAGCGAGACCGAAGCATTCGCAACGCCAGCAACTGCAGGCGCGTTATCAGCCATCGCAAGGCTTGGGGGCACGTTTTCCACTGCAATTCCGAAACCTAACCCAACAACAAGAGCTGCCGCTGAGCCAAAACCTACGCCTTGCATGAGTGTGGCTTTGCGTGACTTTCGCACATGAACTATTTCTTCAGTACGTGACACAACCAGATCGTGGTTCATTTTTTCCGCATAGGGAACTGCCGGGAGCACGGTGACTGGATTGGATGCGACACCATGGACTTTATCAATTGTGACAACTGGAATTTCACCCGTAGTTGCCTCGCGGCGTGCGGCAGCTGCGCGTTCAGCTGCTCGGCGAGCTCGGCGTGAACCTGGCTTTGGCGGGTTCAGGTCCATCCGCTGCGTCTGATCCATTGGTATTTCTCCACGTCTCATATCGACAAGTTATCTGATGTATATCGATTGTAATCAAATTGTAATCATTATTCTTACTAACGTGGGTCGAATAACAAAATTATTCGGACTTCTCGCTATATACCGTACACATTGTGGGTGTTGCGATCTATCACAGAACACCACTCACCTAGGCCCACTCCACGACGCTCAGCCATAAAACGTACGGTATACCCCACTCCCCAAGCAGCGTTCGGATGGCCACGGAAAGGAGCTGGAGTCAGATACGGAGCATCAGTCTCTACCAGAACCAATTCCTCAGGAAGCACATCAAATGCTTCTTGCAGCTCGACGTTGGGACTATACGTCACCGGACCAGCGAACGAAGCGTACCAGCCATGCTGGGCACACACCTGAGCCATCTTACGGTCTCCGGAAAAACAATGGAACACCGTACGCTCCGGAGCTCCATCAGCTAACAGAATCTCGATAACATCAGCATGTGCCTCGCGATCGTGAATCTGCAACGGTTTACCGAGTTCCTTCGCTAACGCAATATGTGCCCGAAACGCATCCTTTTGCGCCTGCTTCCCAGCTTCGCCGGTACGAAAATAATCCAGTCCCGTTTCACCAACCGCAACCACATACGGATCGGTACTTAACTGTGCAACCCGCGCAACGGCGTCGTCAAGCGACAACTCCTCATGCCACGGTTCCACATGTGGATCAAGCCCATCAGGCGCCACTTCGCGCACCCCGGCATGTATCGCCGCCTCATTAGGATGAATCGCCAAGGCCGCCCAAATCTCTGGAATATCGCGGGCTAAATCGTGAGTGAAGTCCAGCATCGGCATTTCACAGCCAGAGGAGATAGCAGCCCGCACACCAGCTTGTGCCATGCCGGCCCGCAGAGTCTCCAGCAAAACCGGCATCCGTAAACTGCCGTCTTCTGAACGATTCTGAATCGGCGTCTGCCCGTCACCGCCAACTACCGGATCTGGTGAAATATGGGTGTGGTTATCAACAATAGGAACCGGCAGCCGGTCTGGGATATCCAGGACCAGCCGCCGCCGTTCCTTTTTAGCTTTCGAGTTGCCCATAAACTAGCCAGAACTGACTACTCAGTGATGCCTAGGCGTTCGAGCTCTTCTGCAATAATCGATTCATCGAGCTTGGCAAATACTGGCTTCGGCTTGGCAATCGGGGTGCCTGGCACAACCTCGCGCGGCTCCCACGGGCGCACATCCGAATAATCACCAGTAATAATCGGATACGGGTACTCGGTATCCAGATCGGTGACTTCTTCGATGCGTGGCATCGGAGCGATATCACCTTGCCCGCCGAGCACCTGATCGATCGCATTCGATGAATGAGGCAAGAATACGCTCATCATCGTGTTCAGATCTGACACCGCTTGAACCAAGGTGTTCAGTACCGTCGCTAAGCGTTCGCGCTGTTCTGGGGCCTTCAACTTAAACGGTTCGGTGCGCGTCACATACGCATTTGCTTCACCGACCAGACGCATGATCTCGCTCAGGGCAGCACGCTGCTGGTGGGAACCAATCAGTTGGCCAACAGTATCAAAACCGCCACGAACCGCATCCAAGAGCGCGTTGTCGATTGCTTCACGTTCACCTGGGGTTGGGATCTCCCCAAAGTTCTTCGCAATCATCGCACCGGTTCGGTTAACTAAGTTACCCCAGCCGGCAACCAGCTCGGAATTGTTGCGACGCACGAACTCTGCCCACGTGAAATCCGAGTCAGAAGTTTCTGGCCCAGCAATCGAGATGAAGTACCGCAATGCATCAGCCTGGTAACGTGACAAAACATCACGGACATAAATCACGACATTCTTCGATGAAGAGAACTTCTTTCCTTCCATCGTCAAGAATTCTGACGCAACCACCTGGGTTGGCAGGTTCAACGTTCCAAAATCGCGTGCGTTGCCGCCGCGCGAACCAGCACCGTTGTATGCCAGAAGTTCTGCTGGCCAGATTTGGGAGTGGAAAACGATGTTGTCCTTACCCATGAAGTAGTAGGAAAGGGCTTCTGGGTTGGTCCACCATTCACGCCAATCTTCTGGGCTACCGTTGCCTTGTGCGGCACGGCGGCGAGCCCATTCGATCGAAGCTGAAAGGTAGCCGACCACAGCATCGAACCACACGTACAGACGCTTGTTTGGTTTATCTTCCCAGCCTGGAACCGGGATTCCCCACGAAATGTCACGGCTCATCGCACGTGGGCGGACATCGTCGAGCAGATGCTTGGAGAAGGAGATGACGTTTGGCCGCCACGAACCGTCACGCTCTACCTCATCGAGCCAAGAACCAAGGGCTTCAGCGAGTGCTGGCAGATCGAGGAAGTAGTGCTCGGTGGAGGTGAAGTTTGGGGCGAGCCCGGAGACCTTCGAAACAGGATCGATCAGATCTTGCGGATCGAGCTGGTTTCCACAGTTGTCACACTGATCGCCGCGAGCGCCCGCTGCGCCACAGATCGGGCAGGTTCCTTCAATGAAGCGGTCTGGCAGCGTGTTGCCAGTTTTCGGATCGATAGCAACAAGCTGTTCTTCCACAATCATGTATCCGTTATCGCGGCAACCTTCGAACAGGTGCTGGACGACGGCGACGTGATTTTGCGTGGTGGTGCGTGTGAACAGATCGTAAGACAGGCCAAGGTTAACCAGATCCTCAGCGATAATGCGGTTGTTTTTGTCTGCCAACTGCTGCGGGGTTACGCCTTCGTTATCGGCAGCGACCAGAATTGGGGTGCCGTGTTCGTCGGTTCCCGAGACCATGAGCACATCGTGCCCAGCCATGCGCATGTACCGCGAAAAAACATCAGAAGGGACACCAAAACCGGCGACGTGGCCGATATGGCGAGGACCATTGGCGTAAGGCCAAGCTACTGCAGACAAAATCTTCATATCTCTAGATTACGCGCCTATCGCTGTGAGATGAAACTGCATGTGCCTATCTCACGTTCGGCACGTATGCTTGGAGTGTAGTCAATGACGGTGAGTTATTGGAGGAGTCATGGAAACACAACGCGCACTGATTATTGTTGACGTGCAGCCTACCTTCTGTGAAGGTGGGGCACTGGGTGTCGACGGCGGCAATGCAGTAGCTGAACGCATCGCCGATTTCGTTACCGAGCACGCTGACGATTACTCGTATATCGTCACCACTCAGGATTGGCATGTTAATCCTGGGAAACATTTTGCGGAGGAACCTGATTTTGTTGATACGTGGCCGCCGCACGGAGTTGCCGGTACTGCTGAGGCAGAGTTGCATGAAGCGATCGCCGCTTTACCGCTTGATGAATCGGTCAAGAAGGGTGAATATCAGGCCGCTTATTCTGGCTTTGAGGGTACAAGCGTGGACGGCGAGCCGTTGGAGGTGTTGTTGCGTGAGCAAGAAATCACCGCAGTGGACGTGGTCGGTATTGCGGAATCGCATTGCGTCAAGGCAACCGCGTTGGATTCACTGAAGGCAGGTTTTCCTACCCGCGTCCTATCGGACTTGACGGTTCCGGTAACCGAAGAATTAGGGATTCTCGCCCGTCAGGAAATGGATGAGGCCGGTGTGGAGCAGATTCGTTCTACGCAAGCTTTTGGTTTTTACGACGACGATGAAGATGAGATTTCCCGAATTGCTGACGAGTGGGTAGAAGCTCACGCTCGCACAGAGGCCGATTGGGATTCGACCCCGTCAGACTCCTGGGATGATGATACCTGGAATGACACCGACGGCGATGGCATACCTGACGATCTCGAAGATGACGAATACGGCGCTGCCGATTACCGCGATTTCGAACTTCCTGATGAGTCTGATGGTGGCGTTATTCGCACTGCCCCAGTTTACGATGATTTCCAAGATGAGGATGGCAGTGAGTTTAACGACTCTGACCGGTTCGATGAGATCACCGCGAAGCTCACCTCTGATGTAGATATTGACGATCTTGATCTCGATGAGTTCGATATTGACATCGATGAAGATATCGACTTCTCTGACGAGGTCGATGAGGCTGATTTCGATTTCTCAGATATTGATTTCAAACCTGGCCAGTAATGATGGCAGGTTGATATTGCCTGTTTTCCGATTGCGGCTAGAAGCTGCATTGCTCCTTTAATTAACTGTTGGCGCCTAGTTTCCCACAACGGGAAACTAGGCGCCAACAGTGTTTTATGTACCGAGTTGGGCTGAGTATTGGGGCTAACACTGCGTGAGGCTATGACTCTAAGGTTTAAACCAGCCCAGTTTGGTGTTAGCTCTGCTTGAGAGCCGCGTGGTTTTCGTTTGGGAGTTTCTTCGATGTCCATGGCCACCACATCACGTCACCGAATTCGTAGACCAACCCTGGGATGAGCAAGGATCGTACGATGAGGGTGTCGATCATGATGCCCAGAGCAACGATGATTGCCAGTTGCAACATGAACAGTAATGGTACAACTCCGAGAGCTGCGAAGGTTGCAGCGAGCACAATACCTGCGGAGGTAATGACTCCACCGGTAACACCAACTGCGCGCGTCATTCCAGCATGGCTACCGATGCCGAGAGATTCTTCGCGGGCACGGGACATAAGGAAGATCGTGTAGTCGATTCCGAGTGCAATAAGGAAGACGAAGGCGTAGAGCGGAACGGACGCGTCTGCACCGGGGAAATCCAGAATGCGGTAGAAAGCGATTGCACAGATTCCTAAGGTAGCTCCAAACGAGATCACGTTGGCGACGAGAACAATGAGTGGGGCTACGATCGAACGCAAAAGAACCATGAGCATCAACGCGATAACAATGAGGACTGTTGGCACAATCTTGGCAAAGTCAGCTTGTGCAGTTTCTTGAGTGTCAAGACTCTGTGCGGCTGGTCCACCAACCAGTGCATTTCCACCAATTGTGGTCAGTTCGGTGCGAATATCGCGAACAACGTCTTGGGTGGCTTTGTCTTCCGCTGGCATGGCGGTGGTGATGTTGAGGAGTACGCGACCATCGACAACAAGAGGTTCAGCGGCAGCTGGTTGTTGACCGGCTGGCCGTGTACCCTCTGGAGCACCTGCACCCTCTGGAGCACCTGCACCTTCAGGTGCGCCGGCTCCCGGCGGTGGCCCCATTGGCTGTTCGGATTCCTTGGCTTGTGGGGTTACTCGAGCCACACCGTCAAGCTCACTGAGCGCAGCAATAGCTTCTTCGCTCTTGTCCTGATCGATAAGAACAGTTGTTGGCTGGACTGAACCGGCATCGAACTCGCGGCCAATCACGTCGAAACCGGTGACGGCCTCAGCCGATTGGGTGAACTGTTCGGTGGCAGATGTTCCTGATGCTTGGAAGGTGAACGCAAAGCTTCCAAGAACGAGGAGTGTTGCAAGCGTTGCAACCCATACGACGCGGTAGCGACGTTCAACAAACTTCGCGACTTTGTACCACATGCCGTGGCTTTCGGCGTCGTCACGGGAGTCGTAGTGTGGAATTTTCGCGGGCCAGAACATCACTCGAGCATGTTTGCCTGGGATCATCAAAATGCCGGGCAATAGGGTGAGTGCTGCAAGCATAGAGAACACGATACCAATCGACGAAATCGGACCGAGCGACGAGGTTGACGAAAGATCAGAGATAAGCAGGATCAATAGGCCAGCGATAACGGTTCCGCCAGAAGCTAAGATTGGCTCCCATGAGCCCTTCAATGCGATCGCTAATGCCGTGTACGGGTGATCTTGTAACGTCAGTTCTTCGCGGTATCGAGCAATAAGTAACAGACAGTAGTCCGTGGTAGCACCAATCACCAAGATTGCCAAAATACCTTGGGTCTGACCGTTAAGATCGATAATATTTGCTTTCGCCAAGTTAAACACCACTAACGCAGCACCACACAAGGCAGTGATTGCGGTGAATAGGACGACGATTGGGATGAAAATCGATCGGTAGACGACGATGAGGATGACGAAAACGAGAACGACGGCGACGAGCAAGAGAGTCAAATCAATGCCGGCAAATGCGTTACCCAGATCTGCTGAGAGTCCAGCCGGTCCTGAGACATAAGAGACGAGGTTGTCACCGGTAGCGCCAGCATCGGAAAATTGGCTTGACAACTCCGAACGGATCTCGGAGATCACCACGCCCATTCGTTTATCGTTATCCGCTGTGCGCTCGTTCGTCATATCTTTGTCAAGCATGATCGGCATCAGCACAGCTGTGCGGGCTCCGTTCGGGATGACCGGGATTGGGCCTGCGCTAACGTCGGATAATTGGAGATCGTCGTCAAGTTTCAGATCTGGAAGCGACTTCGCGATTTTACCTAGTAATCCGATCTGTTCACCACTAAGTGCGTTCTCATCTTTGTTTTGCACAACGATGAGAGCAGGAATAGTGGAATCTTCGCGGAACTCTTCGGCTTCTTGCGCAGCGAGTGTGGATTGGGCGGAGGCGGGAAGGAAAAATGATGGATCTGATTCGGTCAGGGTCGAAATTTTCCCTTGTGCCATCCCGCCGAATGCGAAAATTGCGAGCCAGAAGACGAGCAATAGTCCTCGAAGCGGGAGAGATTTGCGCGCTTGTAAAAATTCTACTGCTGAATCGAGGCGCTGCGATCCAGTTAATTGCGATGTAAAGTTTTCGTTTTTCGTGGTATCCATCGTTATCCTTCCAATAGATACCCCTAGCCTACCCGGTTAGCGTGACACTTTTTTAAAAATCGTCTCTAAATTAGAGTAGAGAACCTCACCTCACCTGATCGCGAACAAAGATGCAATCACTTTAACTATCCAGCACAGCTTGATAAAGGACGTTTTTACGCACACCTGCACGTTTAGCAACAAAACCAGCCGCATCTTTCATACGCGCACCCAGTTCCGTCAATTCCCGAACATCCGCGATCAACTCCGGAGTGACCACCGACTGCCCAGCGGGGTTATCACGATAGCCGGCCACCACAAGAGAGATTTCGCCCTTGACCTCACCGGCAGACCACTCCACCAGTTCCGCCAAGCTCCCCCGACGCACCTCTTCGTAGACCTTCGTCAACTCACGAGCTACCGCCGCTTGGCGATCGGCACCAAAAACAGCGCTCATATCCACCAGCGTTTCATGCAAGCGGCGCGGGGATTCAAAGAAAATCATAGTCCGCTCATCACGGCTCAATTTCGCAAAGGCCTGCCGGCGCTCCCCTGACTTGCGCGCCGGGAAACCTTCGAACGAGAACCGATCTGAGGCGAGACCGGAAATTGCCAACGCAGTGAGCACCGCGGACGGTCCAGGAACAACAGTGAGCGCAACCCCTTCACGGGCCGCGAGCGCAGCTAACCGATACCCTGGATCCGAAATAGACGGCATCCCAGCATCGGAAACCATCACGATCGTTTTACCTGCCTGGGCCGCCGCAATCAGATCCGGCGCTTTTTCCGCCTCATTATGATCATGGTAGGGAACAACCGGCGCATGGATCGAGATTCCTAACCTCCCCACCAGATTCAATAACCGGCGAGTATCTTCGGCCGCAATCAAATCCGCACTCTCCAACGAAGCTTTCAAGCGCTCCGACGCATCGGCGTCGTTCCCTAACGGTGTTCCTGCAAGAATAATCATGCCTCCCATACTACCTGCCTGCCCCACACAAACATGCTTGTCTTAATGTCGAGACAACTGCGAATTATCGAGGTAAGGTGATACCAAGCACATCAATAGTTGCGTGTCAGACAAAGGAGTCGCCATGTCCGAAATCAAACTCGTATTCCACGTTAACGAAAACGACCGCTGGCCATTCGCTATCCGTTCCGTCGATAACGTCCTGCTAAATTCCGATACCCCCGGCACCAATATCACCGTCGTCGCCAACGGCGCCGCAGTACGCTCCTTCTCTCAGCTCGACGTCGAACCCCATCGGATGTCGCGTATAAAAAACCTTGCGGAAAAAGGCGTCCACTTCTTGGTGTGCAATATTGCGCTCGAACAACGTCAAATCAAACCCGAAATGGTTCCAGATTTTTGCGCCATCGTTCCTGCCGGCATTGTAGAAATCGCCAAACTGCAGGCAGAGGGGTACGGCTACGTCAAACCGTGACATCTGTCATGCACAACAGCTGACATTCATGACTTACTCGCAAACACATCCTTTGCGAGACTTAAAGCATGAACACAGAGCTATTGAAAATCTTTGACGTAACGAAAACCTTCGCTACACCCGACGGTCCCATCACCGCCGTCGATCACCTCTCACTGAACATCACCTCGGGAGAAATCGTCTGTCTGCTCGGACCGAACGGCGCAGGAAAAACCACCCTCCTCGATATGGTCCTCGGACTGACCGCACCCACCAGCGGAATCATCACCGTTGGCGAGGAAGCACCCAAACACGCAATCCGTGCCGGAAAAATCTCCGCACTGCTCCAAACCGGCGGGCTCATCAAAGATATGAGCGTGCGCGAAACCCTAAACTACATCGCCGCCACATATCAGTCCTCCCACCCCGTCACCGGCGAGCGTATCGCCGACGTCGTCAACCAAACCCAGCTCGCCGCACTCCTTGGCCGCAAGATCGGCAAACTCTCCGGCGGAGAACAACAACGCGTCAAGTTCGCACTCGCACTGCTGCCAGACCCCAGCCTCATTATCCTCGACGAGCCGACCACCGGCATGGATGTCACGGCTCGGCGCGCATTCTGGCAGACCATGCACGAACATGCCCGCACCGGCCGCACAGTCATCTTCGCCACCCATTACTTAGAAGAAGCAGAAAACTTTGCCGACCGCGTCGTCCTGATGAACCGCGGACGTATCATCGCCGATGGCACCACCCAAGACGTGCGAGCTATCACCGGTATCCGCCACCTGCGCGCCCGCGTCGACCGCGTAGAATCCTACGAGCTCACCGAATTCACGACGCAGTTCGGCGCCACAATCACCGATCACCAACTCTCGTGTGCCACCGCGCAATCCGACGAACTCGCCCGCGCCCTGCTGAACGCCGGCGCCTACGACCTCGAAATTATTTCCCCGTCACTCGATGACGCTTTCGCCTCCCTCGTCACCGCCGACACCGCTGTCGCTGACACTGCCGCCACTGAACCGAAAGAAGCCTAGCCATGAACCGCACCCTCATTCGCGCCGACGTTCGACGTTTCCTGCGTTCACCTGACGCCCTCTTCTTCACCATCGTCATCCCCACCCTCATGTACATCATTTTCGGCGGAAGCGCCGAATACGGCGATAACCCGATCGGGCACGGCAACATCAATATGGTTGTACTGATCAACATGAGCGTTTATGCACTCTCACAAGCCGCGGTGGGCTACACCGGAACCACCGCCATCGATCAGCTCCAAGGCTGGGGCAGGCAACTAGCTCTCACCCCGCTGACTGCCACCTCGCGCCTACTCAACCAGGTCATCGCAGCCTTCCTTATTTCCACGATCACGCTGGTCTGCCTCCAGGTAGTCGGAGTGGCGATGGGTGCACAGATCCCAGTGCTGCGCTTCATAGCATTCTGCACGCTCTCCTACCTGACAGTGGCGTTGTTCGCCTGCTACGGAATCGCCGTGGTCAACACCTTCAAGGCCGAAACCTCGATCAGTATCGCCTCCGGACTCTTGGTGCTCTTGGCGTTTGCCGGCAACCTCTTCGCTCCACTCTCAGGCACGCTGCTAACCATTTCGCGATTCACGCCGCTGTGGGGACTGGGCGAGTTGGCGCGCTACCCGCTCACCGAAGGACTCATGTACGATTCCAGCGGTATCCCTGCCAGCACACCGCTGTGGTATGCGCTGGTGAACGTCGCCGCTTGGCTACTCATCTTCGTCGTCTGGGCACGCCTGAGCGTGCGCCGAGCAAACGAACGATAGCCGGCTTTCTCGATAGGATAGGAACATGAACACCCGCCGTGACTACGTGATGAGCTTGGCGATGGCTCTGGTCTGGTTGCCGTTTCTCGCGTTTCCGGTCTACTACATCGCAATAGGTGCGTATTCGCCGACGCAGCGTGCAATCGGCTATTGTCTCGTTGCCGTTTTCGCTGTTGTGTATGCGCTCACTTGGATCTTGGTCTATCACCCGCGGGTGGCCGATCAGGTCAGGCGCCTGTATGGAGCGTCTTTTGCACTATTGCTGGCCATCACGTTTGCGATGCTGGCCATGTTCGGCCAAGCCGGGCTTTCCTTCTTCCCTTATATCTGTTCGATGACGGGGATGTTCGTTCCGCTTCTTCCGGCATCACTGATTGTTCTTGGCTTGAGTGCGCTCATGGAGTTCGCCGGATGGTGGCTGACTATCAGCAACGATGCGCACGCCCTCCTCCTTATTAGTATTGGTGTTTTTGCGATGACCTCCGGTTCGCGCCATTTCGACCACGCTGCGCGAGAAAAACAGGCAGCTGCCACGCATGAGGCGATTGCTGAGGAGCGCAATCGGCTTTCGCGCGACATGCATGACGTCTTAGGTCACTCGTTGACGATTATGTCGATGAAGTCTGAGCTCGCTTTGCGGTTGCTGGACAAGGATCCGGCGGCGGCACGCAGCGAGATTGAGGCGATTCGTGACTTGTCACGTTCGGCGATCGCCGAGGTGCGAGCCACCGTCTCCGGCTTGCGAATGCAAGTATTGGGCGACGAACTCACGAACTGCGTGCGCACGTTACGCGAGTCCGGTTTGGCGGTCACGGTTCACGGCAGTGTTGACGACGTCGATCCGCGGTTCCGTTTCGTTTTCTCGTGGGTGGTACGCGAGGCAAGCACCAATATTCTGCGGCATGCGCGCGCCCGCCACGTCACTATTACGTTGCGGTCTGCACAAATTTCAGTCAGCGACGACGGCGTTGGGTTGCCTGAGAAGCGTTCCGGCCACGGGCTTATCGGGTTGGCTGAGCGTATCGCAGCGGCTGGTGGCGTACTGGAGCTTCCCAATAATCAGCCAGGTACAATCATCCAGGCAACAATGGAGTAACAGAGGTACGAAGGCAATCATGATTAGTGTTCTTATCGCAGACGATCAAGCACTCGTTCGAGGTGCGTTGCGTGCGTTGTTGAATTTAGAAGACGATATTTCAGTTGTGGCTGAGGTTGGCCGCGGCGATGAACTGGTCGAGGCGTTACGGTTACACCCCGCCGACGTCGCCGTCGTCGACATCGAAATGCCGGGACTTGACGGGATCAGCGCTACCGTTGCCGTGTGCGAAGCTGGGCTGGACACAAAGGTTCTGATTGTCACCACCTTCGGCCGGCCCGGATATGTCCAACGGGCGCTGGCGGCGGGCGCGAAGGGGTTTATTGTCAAAGATACTCCGGCTGACGAACTAGCGAATGCGATTCGAACAATCTCTAGCGGCGGGCAGGTCGTTGATCCAGCGCTCGCCACCCAGTCGTTGTTCTCCGGAGCCAATCCGTTAACTAAACGCGAACAAGAACTGCTTTTAATCGCCGAAGATGGGCTCACGATCGCGGAAATTGCGGGCCAGGTGTTTTTGTCTGAAGGAACGGTACGCAATCATCTATCTTCAGCGATCGGGAAAACCGATGCAACAACTCGCGCCCAAGCTGCGCATATCGCCCGGGAAAATGGATGGCTGTAAGCCACAATAATAATTTGCAATCCCAGGGGTGTAGTCCTCTGGCTTGAAATATTCGCTAAAACTCCACATTACGCCCAGAGATTTTGGCGAAATACAAGATCTTCAACGAGATAGCACAAACCCCAGTAGTCTCTAAGGTATGAGAGTAAAAAGATGATCATACCACCAGTACTCGCTGTCGCATTAGCTATCGGTTTCGCACCGAGCGCATTCGCAGCTGAGGAATTTACGGTAACATCCGCGACCAGCCTTGACGAACTCAAGGTTGCCCTAGCAGATGTCACCACACAGACGGTTACCTTCACCGAGGACGTCAACTTCGATGGCGGCATCGTCATCAATCACCCAATGACCTTCGTTGTCAATGACGGCATCGAAGTCAATTTTGAAACCGCAGTCGGCCACGCGCTCGACATCAAGTCCGAATTCACCTTGAACAACCTGGGTGATATCAACCTCGCTTCAAGCGGTGGTTACGGTATTAAGATCAACCAGAAGGTCCCAGGACAGAGCGTTGTCTTCATGGGTGACGTTTCCGGCGACAGCTCGATCAACGTTGGCCCTACCAAGAACTATGGCGTAGACGGTCAGCTCCTTAACGGCCCATTCACTGTCAAGAACACCACTCTTAACATAGCTCCTGGTCCAGATACCCTCGAAGGTCCGATGATTTTCTCCAAGAATGCAGGAGAAAGCGTTAACGCCACCGTACTTTTCGATAACGCCACACTCAATCTCGATCATTCGAGCAAGGACGCAGCCGAGCGTGCAGCCCTCAATTCTGAGCGCGAAATGATGTTCCGTAACAGCGAAATTTACTCCACGACGGTACGCAACTATAACCTCTCTTTCGTCGCCGGTTCTGAAATCACCTTCGACAACTCCATTACCGAGCTTGTGACTGCGCCAGACGCAGTCACCAATGGCTTCTTATTCCTCAAGAAGCCGTTCGTCTCGATCAACACTGGCGATAGCACCATCAACATTCTCGAAAGTGAGATTTCGAGTGATATCCAAGCTACGAGCGGACCACACGAGGCACTCCAATTCCAAGATGCGACGTACAATGTTGTCAACAGTATTGTCATCGCTGACTCACTTGGAGTTGACTACAAGCAAAAGACAGGTTCATTCCTCAATATCTCCGGCGATTCCAAGGTTGAGATCCCTGGTACAGCCGCAATGCCGAACAACAAGATCACCACTGTGATCGACGGCGGCACTGTTGTCCTTCCACAAAATGCAACCGCAAAAAACACTCAGGGACAAGACTTATACGAGTTCATCTCCGATGGCGCATCCGAAGAAGTCCTCATTAACTGCACAGATAAGGCCTACACCTACCCGGTGAGCAAGATTTCAAACGATGTACTCAAGCATGTATGGGCACCAGCGGTAAACGTCGACTACTACGTCAATGAAACCGATGATATGCCCGCTGATACTCGCAAGCTTATTGCAGGAACCAATGTCGACGAAGAACTCAACAGTGTTGACTTCTTTACCATCCCTGAGGTCCCGACAGGTTTTTCTGGCAAGTTCGTCATCTTCGACCCAGCTCCGGAAAGTGACTTTACCTCCGCAAGTAAGGTCTGCAAAAACACCAAGGTGACTTTCCGTATCAACCAGACTCCACTCGTTCCGATTCCAGACGTTGAAACCACCGACCTCGACGTCTTCGTTGGCGACACAGTCGAACCAACCGATGGCCTTGTTGACCTCCCCGAAGGCGCAACCGTCACGATCGTTACCCCAGCAGACACCACCAAAGCTGGCGAAACGACCCAGACCGTGAAGATCACCTTCAAGGACGGCTCCTCAGTAACCAAGACCATCAAGGTCACCGTCGCTGAACACCTCACCCCGCTAGTTCCGGCACAGCCAATAACTCCAACCGAGCCGACTGAACCAACGGAAAAGCCAACTAAGCCAACAGTTCAGCCAACCATGCCAGAAAAGCCAGGTCTTGCAAAGACCGGTATCTCAACTGGAACCGCTGGCTGGCTAGCTGCCCTGCTCATGATTTCAGGTGCTGGAATAGCCTTCACTGTCAAGCGTCGTAAGAACGCCTAACGGTACATCGTGTTATAAGCCAATAATACGATCTAACAGTGTGTGCCCTGCAGATTTTCTGCAGGGCACACACACTTTCATACACCATTTCATACCTGACAAGACATCGTTGGCTTATCCAATGTAGGGTTATCCAGTAACCTATGTGCGCTATCACAAATTAAAGGAGCGATCGTGACTACCACTGAAACAACTCACGAATGGGAACTGTGGAATGCCCAAGAGCTTGCATCAATGCTTGACGGCTTAACTATTCCTGCGGCAGAAGAACTAGCCAAGGTTCAACCTGGCGATATCGTGAAATTAGTTTTTGGTCTCGTTAACCCAGAAACCGAGATCGCTGCCGAACGCATGTGGGTTATGGTCAACGGTCTTGATGCAGCTGGATTTACCGGAACACTAGACACTGATCCGGAAGTAATTACTTCACTACAAGCCGGCGATGAAATCAGCTTCGACTCCAGTCACATCATTGAAATCTTCGACGAAGAAGCCTATCAAAACGGCTCCGGAGGCTGCGGCGGTAATTGTAACTGCAACTGCGGAAACTGAACTTAGCTAGCTACTTTTCAGCAATAGCCCGGTACACCGCTGCGGCGGTTTGTGCCGGGTATTGCACTTCGTGCGGCGAAAGAACAGTCATGTCTATGGAAATATCAGCAGTAATGGTTCGCACAGCTTGAAAATACGGCTCTGACCGCAACGAAAATAATTGACGCAATGACGGCCTATACTCAGCATCGATAGCAATGACGGACTCCACGCGATGCGTAAACGTTCTATAGAAATCTTGTGCGACGCGAACTGCTAAGCCACGAGCAACAAGAACAACCGGTTCATCAGATACCTTATGAGCATCTCGATCAATAAGTTCACCTATTGCTTCTCGAGACGCACATTGCGTCAGATGAGGAGCTGCTAGCGCCCATGCAGGTGGGAGATGATCCGCCACTTCGAGCCAGGAATCAAAAGACTCACCGGGAGCATGAAGAAAAACTACTGTTGTCATCGGTCTTAGGCCCGACGGCGAGATAGCAACGCGTCGAGCATCGAACCGCCACCTAAAACATCGTCACGGCTTGTTTGTTCCTCGTCAACCGGTGCATGTGCTTGAGCAACTGGAGCGTCACCGACACGTTCATGTAGCCGAGTTGGACGGAAAGGAACATCGACCATCTGCGCTTCGCTCGGCTGGTGAGGCACAACAGACTTCAAAGTATATGACGGCATGGCTGGAACTGCGAGAGCAGCCGTACGAGCCTCGATTTCTTCGCGAGTCATCTTACGAACCGGTGAGATCTCGACTGGCGCTTGGAGTGGGGTCTGTTCACCTGCGGCGTCGTCAGCAACCGTGCTCACCTGGTTTTCATTAAAATCAGGTATTTGCACAGCGGAGTGCACTTGAGGTTGCGCCTCTGGTATCGACATGCCAGCACGTGAGTGTTCCCGCAGAATTTTACTAGCAGCACCAATACGCTTTGAATCCTCTTTATCAGCTTTGAGCATCTCGTTCACAACGAAACCCAACCCAGCCGAGTAAATACCCATGACGGAGGTAACCCCAATAGCAAGGGCAGAAGAAATACTGGCGATACCCACAGCAATCCATGCACCTACAGTAAATAACATGAGGACGAGACCAATCATCATGCCGCGCATCTGTCGGGCATGGCGGGTTGCCATTCGAGCACGAGCACGTGACCGGTCTCGTGCGACGCGACGTAACTGTTCGCTCGTCATTAGTGGTGTCATGATTCGCTCCGTTAAAAAGATTTTCCCGTGGGTAGCAGGCGACGGCGATACGGCGAAAGTACACTCGTCAATCAAACGCAAGTCTTCTGCAAACCGATCATCAATCTGTGCATCCCCGAGAACTTGGCGCACACGCAAAGCTTGAGGAACAAGATAAATGAGCAGAAAGACAGCGACAATCGCGATGCCAAATCCTCCGAAACCCATGCTCTAACGGTAATAAACCCCTTCAATAAAGCGGATATTTCGATATGGTGTGTTGCTCATGTTGTCGAAAAAATCAGACATGAGCCACAGTATTACCACACTATTAGCGATCTAACACTTCACAGACCAGTTCATCGCCTACAGCTACCTGCGTGCGGTCTTCTGGCACGATCGCCAAACAGTTAGCTGCCGATAACGCAGTCACCAGAGGACGACGCGGATCACCGGTTGGCTCGAGTTGGTATCCATCGCGCGGATTACCCAAAACGCGCGCCCGTACAAACTCACGCTGTCCCGCAGGTGATTCCCAACCCCGAATCACTCGTGCCTTGATCGATTGGCGATGAATGTGGGAATGACCGGCCATCTTACGTAACGATGGTCGAATAAAAACTTCAAAATTTGTCAACGCAGAAACTGGATTGCCAGGCAAGCAATAAACAACGGTTGCGCCTATCCGTCCGACGCCAAGCTGCCGCCCTGGAGACATTGCAAGGTTGTCGAACCGAACGTCACCTAGTTGATGCATGACATCTTTAACGGTGTCTCCGCCACCGTAAGACAACCCACCAGTCGTAATAATGATATCGGCACGAACTAGTTGATCCTCAATCATGTCCCGCAATTCACGAGCATCGTCTGGAACTGCACCAACTCTGAAAACATCACCACCTGCGTCACTAACTGCAGAGGCCAATGCATGTGAATTCGCATCAAAAACCCGACCTCGATGTGCTTTGGTACCAGGCTCTTGCAATTCATCACCAACAGACATGATAACTACTCGTGGTCGAGGATGAACCATCACTCGCGAGTGCCCAGCGGAAGCCAACATAGCTACCTGACGTGAACCAATACGAACGCCAGGTTCTAAAATAATTGTTCCCGCTTGTAGATCCTCAGCCCGCCCACGCACGTTTGCACCGGGCTCTACACCGGCCGTTATAGTAACTTCTGCACGTCCTTGATCGGTAACTTCAATCGGAACAACCGCATCTGCTCCGGTTGGCATAGGGGCACCAGACGAGATGCGCATACAGGCACCGTCAACAATGCTTTGCGCACCGGTAGAATCTGCACGTATCTCGCTGATAACGGGGAGCTTTACGGGTATAGCCTCAGTTGCACCAAAAACATCTGCCGCACGAACTGCATATCCATCACGTCCAGCCAAATCAGCTGCCGGTAAATCCACTAAAGAGCGAATGTTATCTGCCAGAATTGTGCCAACTGAGTCGTGCAAAGTTACAGTAAACGCAGGTAGGGGTGAAGCGATTGCTAAACAATCGGCAAGGTGATCGGCAACTGACTTCATGTCTCTTCCTTCGAACTAGTGTTAGTTCCAGTTTATCTGCTTCGCGCTGAAGGTTGCGCATCTTGACCGAGATTCGTGGGACAATAGAAAAATGAACTCCGTGCTGAGATTACCTGACACATCAAAAATGGATATCGAAGAAGCAAAACAGGCGATTCGCGCCCTCATACGGGAACGACGCAACGCCAAGGCACATCTTTTTTCTGATGAATGGGTTGGGCCGGTCATGGATTTTACTGCTGGTCTCGACGTCGTTGCCTGCTACGTATCTTTACCCAACGAACCCCCGACCGGCCCAGTTCTTGACGCACTGGAAGCTTCAGGGAAAACGATCTTATTGCCAAAACTTGGACCTGGACTAACCCGTGCTTGGGGAGAATATCGGGGAAAAGCAGACTTAGCGCAGCTAGCTCCTAGTCGACCACTAGAACCCTCTGGCCCGGCCTTACCACAAGACGTACTAGCCAATGTTGATGCGATGATTATCCCTGGACTTGCGGTGTCTCATTCTGGGCAACGCATGGGGCAAGGCGGCGGATGGTATGACCGAGTTTTGAAAACTGAAAACTTGACTCGACGCATTGGTCAGATGGTATTTCCTTGGGAATACGTCTCTGATGACCTTCCCCAAGACGAGCTCGATGTTCCTATCCCCTACGCTCTATTGCCGTCAGAATGGGTCGCTACAACTGCTGCTGGTGGTAACTAAACACTGCACAGTGTTGTGAAACGCCGCAACGCTACGGTAACTAGGCCATATATCTATGTGAGGCGCTTGTTATCCACATTCACACCAAGATTCTGTTTTCCACAATCATCGATAACTAGCACGCTTGGACATGTGAAAAATTGGCAGACTTAAGTTATGCCTACAACAATCCAAAAATATCAGCGACTTCGCGCAGCAATGTGGCGCTGGAGATGGGCTGGAATAACACTCATCGCCGCCCTATCCATCCAGCAGGTCACTACCGCTTTAGAACTCTCCCACCAAACTCCGCACCATACATTTGTTGCCTCAACTGATCTACCAGCAGGTCACGAAATAACCTCAGACGATCTTCAAACCCAATTGGTCCATGAACTTTTACCCGGCATGCCCTCAGATGCCACTGACCTCTTAGGACTACATCTTCTCACCTCTGTTACTGCTGGTTCACCCATCACAAAAAACCAAGTACTTTCACCAGATTTTCTCAACCAAGCTCCGCCGGGTTTCGTCATTGCATCTGTTCTTCTTGCAGACACTGGCGGTCTATCCATGTTACAAACTGGAAGTTACGTAGATTTATTTGCCCCCGCTAGCGAAAACTTCGACAATCGCACCCCAGAAGCTGTGCTACTTGCACAACATATCCGCGTAGCGGGTATCGCTCATGACACCGGAGACTCAAATTTCTTCCGTGATGTCCCCGACACAACCAGGTTCTTCTTAGAAATACCCGAGTCAGCCGTTAAGGTAATTTTGGGCGCAGGGACGCACACGCCGCTCATAGCGGTGGTATCACGTTCTTCCCAGATTCAGTAACTATAAGGTATATAAGCACCATTCATGAAAGGAACTCACTATGCTTCAAGGCTTTAAAGATTTTATTAATCGCGGAAACGTCGTCGACCTCGCAGTAGCTGTTGTTATTGGCGCTGCATTTGCACCAGTAATCTCATCGTTAACTGAAAAGGTCTTAATGCCATTGGTTTCCGCGATCGTCGGAGAGCCAAAATTTGACCATATTGGCGAATTCCACATCGGACAAACTGCAATCCAACCGGGTTTCTTCCTCACTGCAGTAGCAAACTTCATCATCGTAGCAGCCGTCATTTATTTCTGCGTCGTTGTGCCAATGAACGCTTTAAAGGCGCGTAAGAAGATCGAAGCTACAAGTGAACCACCTGCACAAGACGTCCAGCTTCTGACCGAAATCCGCGACTTACTCGCACAGCGCTAAACAACAGCCACCCGCTCCGCCACGCAAACGACATCAGATTTTTCCGAAATGTGGCGGTAAATTCTCTATCAACTCACGTTCGTGAGGACTGAGCGCCTGAGGTTGCGCAGATCGTTGAACAACACCAGTTTTCGATCGTTGCATCACCGGACCTGCATCTGTTACATGTAACGCCTCCTCAGGCGCACTAAACTCGCCACGAGCCAACCGTTGCGCATCAACTCGAGACAAACGAACCACTCGTCTCGATTTTCTATTGCTCATCCCGAGCAACTCCCACACGGCGCACAATATTAGCCAAAACTCGTTCAATCTGACTACCACGGCGCAATGCTAGTTCGTTTCGCACTTCAGTCACATATTCCGCAACGCTGCGCTCAATACCATCAGAGGCAATCCACATAACGAGTTCTTCAAGCTCATTATCTGTGTAGCCAGCAATTTGCAAACCAGGAATGACGGCTGGCCGATGGGAGCGAGGCTTGCTTGCCGCAACCTCCGATCGCGCTGAGTCCGCAGATTCAGAAGGTTCTCCCCACTCATCCACGCTCGGCACCATCTCGACTTGTGGATCGCGTAACGCTGCAGAAGACGACCGAACTGCATCTATCACACGTTGCGCCTCACCTTGTGGGTCGATAAAAAGAGACGTTGAAAAGGTTTGATAAACTGACCAGCCACGCGATTCCAGAGTCTGGCGGCGATAGCGATCGCGACGACGCAACGACTGCGTATCTGCATATCTCACGTCGTCATACACGACTGCTACAGTCCACTGTTCTGGAATATCAGGGTGGCCCACAATCAGCGGAATGCGCCACTGGCCTTGACCAACATTGGCTCGCGTAGTGAACCCTGCACTCTCAATTCGTCGAGCTAAATCAGCGAGCAACGGCGCCACGTCACCCTCTGATTCAGGTAGCGCACTTTCACGGGTGTATCCGCCAGCCTCAGAAAGTAGTTCAGCTAATAACCGTGGGCCTGGAGTTGAGACCCGATTCAACGAGATCTCTCCAGGAGCAATCGAGGAAATAATTGTCATCGAAGTACGAGCTGCTTCGATGGCATCAATCATGCCTGTTAAGCCAAGCGGCGTAGAAAGTGCACCAAAGGAATGTAAAACCCTACCATGAACGGTCTTGCCCAGACCGACCGATAAAATCACATGATCACGATGCAAACCCCCTGCGGCCATAATATCGACTACCACGAAAGGCTCGCCTTTATCGCCGCTATATAGCGCTGAAAGCTCAGAGGAATCAGTACCAATATGCCGCAATGCTTCCCGGATACGGTGAGCATGAACGGGAGAAACCGTGATCACTGCCAGCGACTCATCTGGACGGCTCATTGCATGCGCCAAAACAGCTTCAACAACTGCATCAACTTCAACTTTAGGAGCTTCTACTGCTCCTTCACCCGAAGCGCTTGGAACACCTCGACCATCAACAACAACGAGTTGCGACTTGCGCTCAGAATCCACTGCTGGGATTTGCTCAAGCACATCATCATAGCCGTGAGCACGCAACGCTCGAAGTGACAACTCATCAAGCTGCGCCCGATTTGTTGGCAGTTGACATACCGGCAAAACTGCAGATAGAGCACGCAAAACTCCATTCTCACGCTCAACCAGTTGGGCACGGCGCAGATCACCAAAAACAACCATTTGGCGTCCGCGAGTTAATGACGAAGCTACCGAAGCAACAGTTGCGTTATCGGAGACATCCATCATAACAAGATCAACCCATGGCATAGGAGGAATAAACTCCGCTGCGATCGTCGCCGGGACAATCCACACCGGACGAGCAACCTGTACCAGCCGCTGGTAGGTGGCAATCACATCGCGCAGAACAGACACGCCGTTTCGGGCTAACATACTGTCAAGCTTCAACGTGTCATTTCGGCGATCAATCATCAAATCGCGAGCATTGTTCACTACTGCTAACTTCACGGGGCCAGCCTTCGAAGCACAATGAGCAGTGTCAAGTTCACGCAACGAATTGAGCAAGCGGGCTAAATCCTGTGGACCAAGATGAGCCAGCGACGTCGAATGGACGATAAGCTGTTCAAAAATCGACGACGAGTATGCCAGTTCGAATTCAGCGTCGATATCTTCAGCTCGAACATCGCGCCCCAGCATATCGTCCAAGAAACGCCCAAGCCCCCGACTACGTAACTCATTCATCGCGGCATTACGCTCTGGGAAAATAGCCATATGTGGCGCGTCCGTAGCAAGATGACCGACCCGCGTACGCAACTGTTCGAAGTCCATCGAAAAGAAATCTTCACCAGCAAGATGATCTGACAAGAAGCTTAAGTCGGTGAACAATTCTTCGCTGGTAGCACGCATCTGGTTGAGCCCCTGCGGTAGCTGAGGCCAACCGCCCTCAGCTGTGTATCGCCGCCACGTTTCCCTGCGTTCTTGAACTTTGACTAACTCGGCGTGCAAGTCCTTAACCACCACGCCAGGACGCACCAAATCTTGAGCTTGTTTCTTAAATCGACGCCGTTCGCCTCCACGCATGTTGTGCCCATGCTTGTCGCGCCACTCGCGCGAGGCCGTTGCAATCACCATGTCCATTGCAGAGGTCTCGAAGATTTGAGGGAGGAAAATATCGAGCGACTCAGAAATTCCATCGAGCACATCGATTTGTTCTTGCCACTGTGCCACCGTGTTCGCCTGAGCTAAACCAGTCTCCCCTGCGGCACGAGAAGATTGAGCAACTATAGCTGGGATGGACAACTCATTTAGCCGGCGCACTGCGTCTAAAGCTTGACTACCCAGTGCAGGATCAGCAATATCCGTTGCAATCCAGGCCGACCGTGCCACTTGCGGATCGAAGGCATGGCGTTCACCAGCAGTTGCTAAGAGCTCCTTGATCTCTTCCAAATGCTCCCCAGAAATACTCTCGAGTGTTTGGGCATCGAAGCGCACCTTGGTGAGCGGGGCATTCTCGCCTTCTGTCGAGGCAGCAAGCTTTTCGAGCAGATCGTAAACAGAAACGCCCCAATGTGGATCGACATCATGCAACTCATATATGAAAGTTTCGAGCGAAGAGCGTACGTGCATGAGCTGTGTACGGTTTTCCAAAGTTTCCTCAGTGGGTAATTCTGGACGTTCCACACGCATTCCGGTCCGTAAACGATGAGGCATGGATTCAACATCAGAAAAATCGGCAACCAAATCACCCAGACCATGAGCTTCGAGTTCGGCAATGAGCTCGGTTGCACTGGAAGCTCGTGAAGGCACGATCATAATAGATCGTCCGGAAGCTACGGTATCTGCAGCAATTGCTGCCATTGTTGCCGATCCTTGGGACCCTGGCGGGCAATCAACGACAAGAGAGCGACCTGCCGCAACTGCTTCCACGATATCGAGTTCGGCGGGGTCGAGATCACCTACTCCGCGTTCAAGCTCTGGATTGCGATCTTTTGGATTTCCTGGAGGTAACGGAATTGATGTTAGCTCACGAGCCTCAGTATCCCCGGCAAGGGCGAGCATAGTTCCCGAGGTACGAATATAGGGCTCCATTGCTTCCAAATCAGCAAGCATCGTTCGCTCCGGTTGGAAAAAGGAACCTAAAACAATCTGTGACTCGTAGGCAAAACCCGGAAGATAGATTCGGCCAAGCTCGGTTAGTCGAGTGATCAGTACTTCGACGGAGCTTCCTTCGCTAGCAATCTGTCGAAGATTTGCCAATTCTTCCGAAGCGGCTCCGTGGTTGCGCAGGGCCCGAATCACGGCTGTGTTGATGTCGAGAACTGGCAAGAGCTGGAGCAGAGCATCTTTTTGTGAATGGAAAAAAAGTCGTACTGGACGGTAAAGGGCAACCTCGCGAAGAGTACGGGCTTGACGAATCTCCTCGTCATGAACAATGCCTGAGTTTTGCTCACCAGTAGAATGAGATGTTTCCTGGTTGTTCAGTGCTTTGTGCGTAGCAGTATCAGCAGCCGAATCTGAGCCAAATACTTCTGAGGCGAGAGCATCATCTACCGATAACTGCAATTCTCCGGTTACTGTATAGCTAACCTCAGGAATTTCAGCATGCTTCGGTTCAGGCAATTCGGTCCACGTCATAACCCCAACCGCCAAACTTGCTGGTGCGTGTCCATACGTTTGTGCAGTTAGGTCAAGATCTTCCCGGAGTCGCGCTAGTTGCATTTTTGCTTGCGCAAGAGCACGCTCTTCGCGAATCAACGATGACAACCGTGTTGCTTGATAAGCGTAAAACTGAGCAGAACCAGTTGGATGGATCTGCGTCAGATCGATTCGACCTGGCTCACGTCCGGCTTCATTTTCATCAGCTGCGACTACTCGTTCTTCCAGTTCAGCATGCCATGATTTAAAGGCTTCATTCATGAGCGTTTCACGTGAAGCAAGCAATTCCGGGGTGCGAGTAGGTAACGTTGGCTCTTCGCTCGGCTCTGGAGCATCATCGACACGTTCGTGGGTGTCCGCTGATACTTCGGGCTCTTCGATATATTCATCGGATATTGGTTGCGACTGTGCGTTTTTCTTCCACTTAAAAAAGCTCACGTTAGTACCTCTCGCCGTCTACTTCTTCACTCGGGAATTAATCTACGCGAGTGCTTTCGCATGTTTTTGGCAGAATACTGGCTGTTGCGCGCAGGATTCACATGTCACTAAGCGTTCGCGACAGGAAGGCTCATCACAGTTATGGAGCTTGCTGGTAGGCTCTCCACATGAATGGCACGAACCAATAACGTTAACCTCGCCCCGGTCGAAATCCATCACTTCGCGATTATCGAAAACTGTCAGTGAGCCCTTCCAACGTCCGGTATTACCGAACATTTCGCCGTAACGAACAATGCCGCCATCCAGCTGCATAATTTTTTCGAAACCGCGTTTCTTCATCAGTGCGGTTAAAACTTCACAGCGAATTCCACCGGTACAGTATGCCAAAATCGGTTTGTCTTTCAGATCATCAAATTCACCGGATTCGATCAACGATATAAAGTCATGCGTAGTAGAGGTGGGCGGTACGACGGCTCCATCGAATCGACCAACTTCAGCTTCGATAGCGTTACGCCCGTCAAAGAACACCAGATCCGGATTCTCCGCAATGACTTTTTCAACTTCCTCAGGACGGACGTGACGCCCGCCGCCTACCACGCCGTTTTCATCTACCTCAAGTTCGTCTGGAGCACCAAACGCTACAATTTCTTTACGCACTTTGACCGACAAACGAGGGAAATCATGAGCAAAGCCCTCCCCATCTGTGCCAAGCCCTTCGGAAATCTTCCACTCAATATCCGCAAATTCTGGATACTGCTTCATTCGCTTAACATATGCTTTACATGCATCAACAGTGCCTCCAACAGTGGCGTTAATTCCATGCTTCGAGATCAGAATTCGTCCACGGAGTTTCAAGCGCTCACATAAATCCCACTGCCAGAGCTTCATAGCTACTGGATCAGCGATTGGAGTGAATTTATAGAACAGTAAAACTCGCGAAATTGCCACAGTATTTCCCCTTTTTTGCAGTGCCCAGAGATGTTCTGGTGTGGAAATGCGTGCCCCCGATAGGAATCGAACCTACGACACCGGCTTTAGGAGAGCCGTGCTCTATCCACTGAGCTACGAGGGCGCACACTCTTTTTTAAAAGAGTCCTCGTCTAGTCTAACCGATATAGACGGAATCGATGAACCTGGGCATGCCCATAGGTTCATCGATTCGCATCTCACATTCTTATCAGCGACCTATTCATCATCAATAACTTGATTTGGTTCTGGCCCGACGTCGTCGCCTGGCCGTACTCGGCGTGGCACAACCATCGTTGGACACGAGGTTGTCGCTAGTAGTGTTTGCGATGTTGACCCAAGGAGTAGGCCGGCAAAGCCACCGCGCCCACGGGTCCCAATAACAACGAGATCAACGTCGCGCGAAAATTCTGCGAGCATTTCGGCTGGGTTGCCTTCTAACGCATGGATATCGACGTCGATCTTGCGCCCTTCGTCGACTTCGTCAAGCTGGGCCTTGACGGATTCTTTTACCTCCTCAAGGAAGCCGTCCCGGAATGTTTCGGCAGGAATCCAGGTTACTGCCGCCGTATTGACGGCTGCGACAACTGTTAGGCGCGCATTCCACCTATCGGCTTCCCAGACGGCACGCTGCAAGGCAGTTTTTGCATGTTGAGAACCGTCGACACCTACGACGATATGCTTAACGGGTAGTTGTGCTACCGGGTGTTGTGTCGGAACGACCACTGCAGGACAACATGCATTCGACGGGACTGCTGAGGAAACCGTACGCAGGAGCCGATCGGCAAGCGAATTGGAGTTCGCTTCGCGTCCACCGACGACGACAAGGGCAACTTTCTTCGACATTTCTACCAACACTTCGGTGGGATCACCGAATTCGAGAGACCACGTCACGTCGACACCTTGCCCCTGGAGTGCCTGGGCTTTCTCCTTAATCATTTTTTCAGCGGCTTGTCTTAAAAATCCGGTGTCACCAGCAGGGATGGCCGCTCCCGATGTAGGCATGAATTCTGGTGCATAGCTGGGTAGTTCATAGGCGCAGACGAGATGCAGGCGCGCACCTCGTGCTTTTGCTTGGGCATGCGCCCAGGTGAGGGCACTAGATGCACCCTGCGAGCCATCAACACCTACTACGACAATGTTCTCGTGTGACATAGCAATCTCCTTTGATTGCTTCCATTATCGCACGGATTCACCGTATGTGTCGAGAGTCACTTATTGTTTCAATGAAGAACGGTATACATATCGGAGGACAAGCAAAAGCTTGTCCTCCGATATAAAAGTCTTCTTATCAGCCGATACGAACGAACGTGGGGTTACCGTAAAGTTCACCTTCAATAGTTCCACTTGATGGAGTCGAAGCTGCGACGTGACGACCATTGCCAATGTAAATGCCAACATGACCTGGCCAGTATACTATGTCTCCAGGCTGAGCCTCCGAACGAGAAATGACGGTACCAGAAGCAAGCTGACCTTCAGATGTGTGCGGAAGAGCAACGCCAACCTGAGAATATACCCACGAGGTAAAACCAGAACAATCCCAACCAGCTGGTGTGGAACCTGCCCACATGTATGGCGTACCAACATAAGCGCGAGCAATCGATGCAATATCCCCGGAAGCAATCGCTGGAGCGGCAACGGCAGGCTGCACAGAAAGCGATCCAGAATCCGCTGAAACATTTCGGTTCGACGTAACTACAGGAGCACTATCTACAGCCTCGACAACCGGATTGCCTAAATCAATTTCAGCAGCAACTGCCCGGATGGACCATTCAGATTCAGCCTCTTCACCAAGCGTTACACTCTGGATGTCTACGTTGGCTGACTTGGTCACGCCCCCGCTGAGAGAGACTGACTCAGTCAATGCATTTTGAGGAGCCGCCTTAGCTTGCCCCTGAGGTGCTGCAACTGCTACAGGAATTCCCGCGCCAGCAATAATGCCAAGAGCTCCAGCTAACGCTAAGCCGCGTACTGCGTTTGGATTATTGACATCTACTGTCTTGGCAATCGAGTGACGGCCCATAGCTATTTCTCCATTTTATGTCTAGGTCATTCTAGTTAGATTGAATCTAACGCACCCGTAGGCACAAGCAAGAGACTACATCGTTTATAACGATTAGGCAACAATCTGACACGTAGATATAACAATTCCCCTTTTTTCCACGCTGGAAAACCTGATTTTTTCTTAGTTTACCAACGAATAACTTTACTCGTGATTCACATTACACGCCGTTATATTCGGTAACTTTTTGTTATTTTTTGTTATCGAAAGAGACAAAAATATGCGTCGCCCAGTCATCCGGAACTACTATTCGCGCGTCATCAAAACTGACAACTACCGGCTCTAACGATTCCACTTTCGCATGCAATCCCGGCTTGACACCCAAGTCTTCCAGGTTTTGGAGGCTATCGACATCCAACTGTAAAAATTCCGCAATACGCTCGACTCGAACATCGCGATCTAAGACCGCAGAGTTATTTAACGGAACCAACCCGTCGTCACAACCGCAACGCATGTCTCCTGGCTCAGGGTCCTCACGCGGAACTGGATTCCCAAAAGGATCATGTGTGGGACTGCCCAATAATGCATCAATGCGTTGCGCAACATCGTCAGACATTGCGTGTTCCCAACGGCATGCTTCGTCATGGACTTGAGCCCACGGCACCTTCACAACATGAAGCAACATAAGCTCAGCTAATCGATGCCGACGCAGAACTGCCGCTGCACGCAAGTAACCTTCGGGAGTGAACGACATTTCACGGTTTCGGCCCATAACGATGAGGCCATCACGCTCGAGGCGTGCAACCGTTTCTGAAACAGTGGGGCCAGATTGGCCAAGACGCTCAACGATGCGAGCTCGCAACGGGGGAATTCCTTCTTCAACGAGCTCATAAATAGTTTTGAGATACATCTCTGTGGTATCTAACAGATCACTCATATGACACCTCTTCTCTACAGTTATAGTACTTCATCGCTCTAGTCAAATCTACAAACTTTAACGCTCCGTAGACCTTTTTATTCCCTATATCTACTCGCAATCGGGTGCCTGACACATAATTTCAGGACCGATCTAGCCAAAGCCAGACCGGTCCTGAACGCGTTATTTACATAGTGGAATTACTTAATTCCCAAGAGGTAGCTGATGGGATCGAGCGCAAAGTATATAACGAAGACGACACTGGTGAGATACATCAACGGGTGGACCTTCTTCGCATTACCCAAAACCATCTCCACAATCACGTGAACAATAAAGCCAATACCGATACCTACTGTAATGGAATAGGTAAACGGCATGAAGACGATTGCCATGAACGCAGGAATCGAAATTCGCAATTCCTCCCATGAAATCTCGGTTACCTGCTGCATGATCAAGAAGCCGACAACAACCAGTGCCGGAGCGGCCGCCTCAGTTGGAACAACGGAGAACAGTGGAGCGAGGAAAGTAGCGAGCAGGAAAGCGATACCCGTGACAATGGACGCCAAACCGGTACGCGCGCCTTCAGCGACACCAGTTGAGGACTCGACGAAGGAGGTGTTGGTAGAAACGCCTCCCATACCACCAGCAACAACGCCGAGGGAGTCAATCAGAAGGATCTGGCGAGTCCGTGGCACTTGACCGCTTTCGTCAACTAACCCAGCTTCGGTTCCCACAGCGACCATGGTACCGAGGGTGTCGAAGAAGTCTGCGAGCATAACCGAGAAGGTAAGAACGATAACTGCGATAACACCAAGCTTCTCAAAAGGTCCAGTGATGGAGAACTGGCCTACTGTGGAGAAGTCAGGAGTCTGTATTGGGTTTCCTGGGAAAGCTGGAACCGTCAAGCCCCAACCACTTGGGTTTTCCGTCCCAACATTTCCCAAATTGGCGAGCTTTTCGATAACGATTGCGAGAACGGTTCCGGTGATGATACCGAAGAGCAAAGCACCCTTAACCTTGCGAACCATCAAGACGATGATTGTCAACAACGCAACGACGAAAACAACGAGCGGCCATGTAGAGATGGAGCCGTTGACGGCGAAGGAAACCGGGGTGCCTAATCCAGGGCGCACGATACCAGCGTTAACAAGACCAATAAATGCGATAAACAGTCCGATACCAACAGAAATAGCAGAGCGCATGAACTTTGGAACAGCGCGGAAGATCGCCTCACGCAAGCCAGTAAGCACGAGAAGAACGATCACAATGCCTTCGAGCACGACGATCCCCATACCATCTGCCCACGTCATTCCTGGAATTTGAACGAAGCCGGCAATCATGCCGTTGAGGCCAAGACCGGCGGCGAGCGCGATCGGGAAGTTTGCAACGGCACCCATCATAATGCTCATAACCCCTGCAATGAGCGCTGTCGCTGCGGCGATGGCTGGAATATTTGGTTCTGAACCACCACCGAGGTATGCACCGGTTGAATCTGGACCAGAAAGAATGATCGGGTTCAGGACGAGAATATAAACCATAGAGAAGAACGTAACGATGCCGCCACGAATTTCTTGAAGTAACGTCGAACCGCGTTGCGAAATTTTAAAGTACTTCTCTAAGAGGGATACAGATGTAGTCTCAGTAATGGGCTGTTTTACTGGGGCAGCTCCCGTAGTGCTGTTCACTTGCTCTACTTTTACACAACACCGAAACCCTGACCAGATAATACCGCATTTCGAGACGATTTCTGCTCACTATGTAAGATTATGGGGATTCAACCTGTATGAGCTCACCCGCGCCCCGCACAAAAACCTGACTATCGTCAGCTCCTAAAAACAGCGATTGCCCGGTATTAACAAAGTAATTCTCACCATTGACCCACAGTTCGACCGCACCGCGAAGACATAAAATGATACGTGGGCCACAACCGCGCACACTCACCCGCTCATCAGCATGGCGCAAAGACACGATCGACAACTCGAAATCATCGACCGGCACATAGAATGTCGATTGCACTGGAGTGATACGCTCAGCCGCGATACGAATAGGTGGAGCGGCCACCGTATCTGTAATCCGTAGCAACTCATCAACATCCATGTGTTTTCGGGTCAAACCTGCCCGCAACACATTATCCGAAGCGGCCATCACTTCAACACCTAACCCGGAAATATAGGCATGCACAATACCCGCCGGCGTAAATAATGCCTCGCCCGGATGTAAAGTAACTGGATTGAGTAAAAGTGACGCCACAACTCCCGGATCCCCAGGATAAAACTGACCGATACGCACCGCCAACGCATCCGCACGAGGTGAAGGAGAATCTTCTGGACGACGTCGTTCGCATGCTTCGATGAGCTCAGCAACGGCTTGCGGAGACGGCCGAGTTTCGCGCGAAATAAGCCGAGAGAACGCGCGCTGTACACCATGATTATTCGGCTCGGCCAACACAATAGCGTGAAGCTTGCGAGCAATGTCGCAATCTAGCCCAGCCAATACGCTCAAAATTCGCCGCGGGCTACGAAACCCCACCAGAGCTTCGAACTTAGTGATCGCATAAACCATTTCCGGCTTATGGTTAGGATCTGGATAACAACGTATCGGGTCAGAAAGTTCTATCCCGACCTGATTTTCTCGTTCATATCCTGCTTGGGCTTGCTGTATCGAAGGATGAACCTGTAGCGATAGCGGTTCGTTAGGAGCGATCAACTTTAACAGGAAAGGCAACTGCTCACCGTATCGGGCGACAATATCGTCACCGAGCACTGCGCGTGGATCTCGGCCAATGAAAGCATCGAGCGTATCCGTTTCGTAGACATCTCCTGCCGAGATAGCAGCATCGAGAACACCAGCTTGGTTCCCTTCCCCCCGCGGTTCGTATGATCGCCTCCTCGGATCATCGAAAACAAACGAAGGTGCCGTTGGATGGGCCCCAAACCACAACTCAGCAACCGGGCTTGCAGCAGGAGAATAGCCGAAAAGTCGGGGGATCGCACTATGCGATCCCCACGAATAATCTCGAACTCTACCCTGCAGGAACTTCATGCCCTACTGCTTTGCAACCTCGATGTCGACGTCGTCAATAACTGGCGAAGCTTGTTCCCACAAGCGTTCACGTTGCAACACATCGGTTTCCGAATGTGAACCACAACCATGATCCATCGACACTACGCGACCATCAAACGCTGACCATTCATTTGCACATACGCCGAATAGCTGACGTGCGGACCCACCCATATGTAAGAGGTAGCCGCATGTCGAACAAGGAGCCTGAGCATCTCGTGTTGCTTGGTTCCGCGGACCGGCATCTGACCGATACCAGCGCCGATAGGCCTGCGAGCGCGCCTTTTCCGACATGATTCGGGCACGACCTAAACCAAACTCCCAAGCCGCAATAGCATCCTCGTCAACGCCAACAGTTTCATATCCCTGATCTAATCGAGGATCGACATTGGCGACCAACAACGGATCGTTCGGATTGTACGGCATACGATCCGAAGGATTAACGTCTGATGGCTGCAATCTATCTGACCATGGTACCCAGTCCGGAGCTAGTAACGCATCCTCACCTGGAAGAATGGATAATTCCGCAACCGAGGCTTTTTTGGCTCGTGGAGCACGCACTAACGACACAGTCCAGTACCAGCCGCGGTATCCCGGTAGCAAGCACTCGAAGGCATGTGTCACAAGGCGTTCATCTTCTTGAACCATGCCAACATGATCACCGACTCTATCCGGCCTCGTAATATCGGTCAGGGCCTCGCGAGCGACGTCGATCGCCGCCCCAAGAATCTTGTCCTTGACGGCCTTTTTTCCAGGTACAATTCGTTTAGACATCGAAATCATCTGCTAGTGCACGGAGCGCTTGGGCAATGCGTGGACCGCCTTCAGGGTATCGGCCACGACGTAGTTGTGTGGAAGAAACATCTAGAATCTTGATTAAGTCTTCGATGAGTGGTACCAGTTCTTCCGGTGAGCGACGGTTCGCTTCGAGCAGTGAGGATTCTTTACGTATAACAGAAACGGACAAAGCTGCCGGTCCGCGGCGAGTTTCGCCAATCCCATATTCCACTGGGGTTCCTGGACGCAACTTAACCCCGATCGGCACTGCGCTTTGGGCGACGTAGACTTGGGCACCGTCGTCCCCAGTGATAAAACCAAAGCCCTTCTCAGCATCGAAGAACTTTACTTTTCCAGTAGGCACGGCATTCTCTCTTTCATATTCAAGGTACTGGATTAATTCCAGATACGAAGACTTTACTAGATCTCATTATGACACTTTTTGAGTGCACTATTCCATCAGGTAGCCGCTAACGGATTTTGCGCCTGGCGTATTTGATATCCAAACTTTGACGGAAAACCTTGGTAGGTTTGAGCTAACCCATGCACGGAAAGGTCGTAGCTATGAAACGCACGCATGTCTATACTGCTTGTTTAGCTGGATTCTTATCTTTATTTCCCACAGTTGCGTTTGCGGTTGAACCTGTAGATGTTACTCACAACTATGAAGATTATGCAGACGTTTCACGTGAACGCGGTGCGCTGTCTAACCTCGTAGTGGAAGTATCTAACGGTAATCTATGGGTTCTTACTGTCGACGATTTCGATTCTATGGCTCCTGATAACTGGACGAAAAAGACCTTCGAGATGTCTGGTCTGAGCCAGGGCGATGGTTTACTGGCTATCAGTGTGGGCACCTCTGAGCTTTACGCGTACTCCCCTAGCGGCTCCATTAAAGAGTTATTGAACAACGCAACCTCGCAAGACGTGTTAGATAAGTTCCACGACGGCGAATGGGATAGTGGTATTCGGTTATTTGCCGAACACGTACGTACACTGCGTAGTGGTGGTAGTGCACCGACGTCGCCAACAACGTCGACGGTTCCCAATATTCTCCCAGCTCTGGGTGTTATTGGAGTCGGCGGCGCTGGTGTTGCCGGGCTGGCTTATTGGCGCAAGCGGAAGAAACTCATTGCGGGTCAGGCGGATTCTCACGTACTTGCCCAGCGGGCTTCTACCGAATTACTTGCAGCTGACGACGATGTTCGCGCCGGCGCAACTGAATTAGAGTTCGCACGCATCGAGTTTGGCATGGAGGCTACAGCGCAGTTTCGCGAAACACTTTCACGTGCTCAGCAGGATGTTCAGCGAGCGTTTGAGCTGCGCCGGTTGCTTGATGATGACGAACCAGAAACTCCCGAGCAACAACAGCACATGAATAACCAAATCTTGGTGGCCGCCCAACGTGCTCGGCAAGCTATGGAGTCACAAGCTGAAGAATTTTCCCAGTTACGTAATCTTGCTCAGCGTTTGGAAGAAAAACTGGCCGAACTAGAAGAGCGCTCTGACGAATTACGTGCTCAGTTGCCGTTGCTGACAGATAAGTTGGCGAATCTTGCTTATAGTTTTCCGAAGGACTCTCTGGTGACGTTGATGACGTACCCGGAGCAGATCAGATCTTTACTTTCCGCGGTTGAAGAACATTTGGCGTCGGCTCAAGAACAGATTTCGGCATCGAATAAGAATCAGGGTGTGCAGTATGCCCGACTTGCTGAAGGAACGTTGGATCAGGCGTCTCAGTTAATTCAACGAATTGACGATGCACCGCAACTGTTGATGAATGCGCGCGAAGAACTCAGTTCGGCAATCCGATCGTTGTCGTCTGATATTGCTGATGCGCGCCGACTAGGTGGCTCGGACGAAACAATTGCGTTGCGCCGTCAAGAAGCTGAGGCAGTTGTCGCACGGGCGACTTCAAGCTCACAGGTTGATCTATTGCTACTCAACGATCAACTTTCTGAGGCCGAACGAAATCTTGATTTAGCACTTGTTGGTGTACGTGCCGAAGATGAACAGCGCCAACGCGTCCAGACGAATATTGTGCGCTATGAAGAACAAGTTCGTGCTAAATTAGTCCGGCTTGATGAAGACGTCACTCGCTATCGTGAAGTGGTCTCGGCTGATACCCGCACTCTTCTTCAACGTGCACACGCAGTTTTCGAATCGGCTCAACAGCTATCAATAACTGAACAGCTCACTGCTTATAGTTCAGCAATGGATTACGCTTCGCGTGCAGATCGTGCCCTGACATCGGATTTAGATGACTACCGTGACTCGAATCAAAATTCTGGTCGTGGGTCGCATGGCCAACAACTGGGTGGTGAGTTAGCTGGGGCTATTTTAACCGGTGTTGCTCGTTCATTAATTTATGGCGCATTTTCCGGGGGTTCATCCCACCGACACCGCGGAGGATCGGGCGGCGGCTTCGGATCGGGCGGCGGCTTCGGATCGGGCGGCGGCGGCTTCGGCAAATCCTTCTAATTATTCGTACTGACCACACAAAACACAGATATCTGGTAATAATGATGACTGAAACACTCAGTCACAATGAAAGGTTCTATCATGGCTGAAAAGCAATCAATCCTCGGGCGGATGACTCAGCTCGCGAAAGCGAATATTAATGCGTTGATCGATCGGGCTGAAGATCCGCAGAAGATGCTCGATCAAATGGTTCGCGATTATACAAATTCGATTGCCGAAGCTGAAGACGCTGTGGCGGTCACCATTGGAAATCTTCGTCTAGCTGAAGCCGACTATGACGAAGACGTCCGTGCAGCAAACGAGTGGGGTACGAAGGCTCAGGCCGCTGTCGCTAAGGCTCACGAACTACGCGCCGCTGGTAATGAAGAGGGCGCACAAAAAATGGAGAATCTTGCCAAGATCGCTCTGGAACGTCAGATCACTGCAGAAAAAGAAGCACGTGATGCTGAGCCAATGATTGCTTCCCAACGTGAAGTTGTCACCAAGCTCAAGGATGGCTTGAACATCATGCGTTCCAAGCTCGAAGATCTGCGTTCCAAGCGCAATCAGCTCGTAGCTCGCGCTAAGTCTGCTGAAGCTCAAAATAAGGTACAAGATGCCATGAGCTCGATTAACGTTCTTGATCCATCAACCGAGATCGGCCGTTTCGAAGAATCAGTTCGCCGTCAAGAAGCTATCGCTCTCGGAAAAGCTGAAGTATCTTCATCGTCCCTTGATGAACAGTTTGCACAACTGACCTCATCGTCAGCGAATGATGAAGTTGAGTCTCGCCTAGCAGCACTACAAGCTACGGTCGCTCCAGAACAAATCGAAAGCTAAGCAACAAATTACCAGTGGCTTTACCCCGTCCATTATCGGGGTAGGAAATACAACTTCCATGATCACCAACGCCGGTGGGTGGGACAAGCATAGAGCTTGTCCCACCCACCGGCGTTCATGCCAACAGCGTTTTCGGAATAATGTCGATTATGGACTGCAACTGTCCTAGTTCCATCGATGTAAAGATGAGAAATCCGTGAATTTCTCTACTCATCGCGCTAGGATACAAGTATGTATATTCTTATTGATGGTGAAAATATCGATGCCACGCTCGGCGTAAATATCCTTAAGCGTCCACCACGCGGTGAAGAACGCCCCCGCTGGGATCGAGTCTTGGAGTTCCGTCCCTTCCCATCCCGCACCGGCAATAACCACGCTACAGGCGACGGCGAAGACCACCCAGCTAAAGGCCTCTTCTTCCTCAACGTTTCGCAGCGTAGCGCCAATGCTTTTATCCAAGCACTTCTCGCTATCGGTTGGCAGCCAATTCAGCTCACTTCACCAGATGCTGAACGTAAAGTTGTCGATGAAGGTATTCAGCGCACGCTAGAAGCTATCTTGAAGGAACGGCCCGGGGCTGATGTTGTCTTGGGAACACACGACGTCGACTACCTGCCACAAATCGAGGCACTTCTCGATGCCGGTCATCGAGTATCAATCATGTGTTTCCGAGAATTCCTGGCCTTGCCACTCGCTGAGCTGGAAGACAAAGGCCTAGTTATTCACGATCTCGAACTGGACGTGCAGGCATTTAATTTGCCACTCAATCGTACACATCCTGTCGACATCGATGAATTTGATCCGTATCCATACCTTTAATCGGAACATTTTCAGGAGATTTTCAGCTTTTTAACGAACAATAGAAATATGACAGAGGAAAAAACATCAGCAAAAATTCTCGTTGTTGACGATGAGCCTTCGATCCGTGAATTACTTTCAGTATCACTAAAGTTTGCTGGTTTTTCGGTAGAAACCGCAGCTGACGGACACCAAGCATTACGCGTCGTCCAAGAATTTTCTCCTGATCTCATCGTGCTTGACATCATGTTGCCTGACTTCGATGGCTACGAAGTCCTTCGACGAATCCGCGAGCGCGGCGAGAACGTGCCCGTGCTTTTCCTCACCGCAAAAGATGACCTCCAAGATAAACTTCACGGGCTGAATGCCGGAGCAGACGATTATGTCACTAAGCCGTTTTCACTCGAAGAAGTCGTGACGCGCATCCAAGTTATCTTGCGCCGAACAAATCCCGCCGAAACAGAGCCGGCCATTATTCGCTATCACGATCTTGAATTAAATGAGGACACGTACGAAGTTCGCCGCGCCGGGCACCTCGTAGAGCTCTCTCCTACAGAATTCAAACTTTTACGTTACCTCATGGTTAACGCCGAGCGCGTAGTTTCTAAAGTTCAGATTCTCGACCACGTGTGGGATTATGATTGGATTGGCGAAGCTTCCATTGTTGAATCTTATATTTCATACTTGCGTCGCAAAATTGATTCAGCTGAAGCCCTCGGTATCACTGATCCATCCCAAGTTGCCGAGTTGGTTCCGCTGATCCACACAAAACGCGGCATTGGTTACGTCATGCGCACAGATAAGTGACGCATGCCGGAACGTCAATCTCGTCCCCCACTCACCGGACGGCTCTCATGGCAGCTCCTTGCGGTCTTTCTCGTTCTTCTTGGCAGCGCGCTCGTGTTAGTTTCTGCCTTTACAACGATCTCCCTGCGCACATTTTTGACGTCCGAAACCGATAAGACCCTTTCATCTTCCGGGCAAATCGTCGCCTCACAGACCGTTGATGCGCTGATCCAAGGTTCCTCAAGTACCTTGCTTCCCTCTGAGTTTTATCTTTACATCCGTGACGATTTTGGTACTGCTGTTGAAGAAGTGCATCACGCGGTTGAAGATCGTTTCGGAAAACCACTTAATGCGCCCGAGCTTGCCGCAAACTATATTGACCAACCGAGGTCTGTACCAGGTACTCTTGCACATACCGAATGGCGTATTATCTCAGTCCCTCTGACATCAACCGGCCCTCATCCACGAACTGTTGGCCATGTGCTCATTGGTCTGCCGTTGGAACAGGTAGAGCGTACAGTCGGTAACCTCCGTCAAGTTTTGACGTTCTTTATTTTGGCGATTATGTCCATCGGGTCACTTGTATCTATTGTGCTTGTCCACCGTTCACTGCGCGGTTTGCGCACTGTTAACCACGTGAGTGCCGACGTGCGTCGGGGAAACTTCGCCGCCCGTGTTCCTGCGATGAAGCCCGGTAGTGAAGTTAATGCGTTGGGAGAATCAATCAACGCGATGCTGGACGAAATCGAGACACTCTTTGACGCCCAAGCCGCCTCCGAACAGCGTATGCGGCGCTTTGTTTCCGACGCCTCCCATGAGCTTCGTACCCCGCTGGCAACAATCCGCGGATATGCTGAACTGTATCGACTCGGCGGCGTGCCAACCGAATCGGTACCCCAAGCTTTTGGCCGTATCGAATCCGAGTCTGGCCGAATGGCCAACCTCGTTGAAGACTTACTTAAGCTCGCACGCCTCGATGAACGCGGCGAAATTAAACCCAAACCGGTTGATCTTGCTGCAGTTGCGCTCAACACTGTCTCAGACTTCCTTGCCCGCGCCCCTCAGCGCAGTGCCGCAGTGACGAATCTCGATGGCGGCGAAGTCGAATCCCTCGTCATCATGGGCGATAACGATGGCGTCACCCAGCTTTTAACAAACCTGTTAGGCAACGTCAGTTCTCACACCGATCCTGATGTTGCGGTGGAAGTAGCCGTTGGCATTGATCCGGAAGATGCCAGCCAAGCCCTTGTTGAAGTGCGCGATCATGGGCAGGGCATTCCGGAAAAAGATCGCGCCCATATTTTCGAACGTTTCTACAAGATCGATTCGTCGCGTGCACGTTGCGGTGGTGAAGGCTCTGGGCTCGGATTAGCTATCGTTGCAGCTATCATGACCGCACACCACGGCCAGGTGACGATTAAAGAAACCCCTGGTGGCGGATTAACTGTCCGGTTGGCGTTCCCGCTTCCCCGGACCCTATCTGGTCACAGCGAGCCACTCGCTTAACGCTGACTAGTCAAGCGTCGGATCTGGGTTCGCCGTCTTCTGATCAAGCATCATCTCGATCTGGTGACGTACCCGGGCAATAAATTCTTCCGGAGTTTCTTCGAGCTTACCAAACATCGGTTCGCCGATAAAAAGATTGACTTCCGGGTGATTCAGTGTAGGTAGCACACGCCCAACTGGCATGGCTTCGTGCCCGCCCGACATCGCAAGCGGCACAATCGGCACACCGATTTTTTTTGCGATAGCTGCCGCGCCTGGCTTAAACACACCCATTTTTCCGTCGCGGGAACGGGTGCCTTCCGGGAAGATCAAAATCGGGATACCGGCACGCAACAACTTACTAGTCATGCCGGTGGCACGCGAGGTGTTCGGCGTCGTCGTTTTTCCTTTACGCTCAATCGGATACGTATTGAAAAATACGGAGGTGAGCTTGGCGATCCCCTTCTTCCGGTAGAAGTAGTCGGCGGCGGCACCGGTGGCGAGGTTGTCGGTCATGTGGTCTGGCAGCAGCGAGAAAACCATCGGCGCATCTAAGTGGGAGGAATGGTTGCCGACCACAATATAGGCCCCGGTGAGACCTTCGACGTTGTGCTCGCCCCACACGGTGGTTCCCAGCAATGCGTTCATTGCTGGGCGGGTCACCACTTTGCGTACGGCTTTACGTATCTTTCGTTTGCGTTCCGAACAGTAATCATCTACCGGGTTATATTCGCTCATCGCCGACCCTTATTCAACTTCTTCACTGCCTTATGGACAATGAACCGTGGAGTGTGCTTAGCGAAGAATGCGAGTGATTTGAATCGCTTCGATGGAATCGTTTGGGTTTTTCCGCGTTCGATATCGCGCAGAGCTTCGTCGATAACGCGTTCGCTATCGAGCCAGAGCCAGGATGGGATCGACGACGTCGATACTCCGGAACGCTCGTGGAATTCAGTTCGCACCCAGCCCGGTAGGAACGAGACGACCTGGACGCCGTATTGCCCAACTTCGATAGACAGGGATTCCGACCATACGCGCACGAAGGCTTTGACTGCACCATAGGCTCCCATCGGTGCTAGTGAGGCGACCGAGGCGGTGGTGACGATGATTCCTGCGCCGCGTTCTTTCATGGCGTAGGCAGCTGCCCCGCCGAGCTCCATGGGCACGAGGGCCATGAGTTCAGCGCCGGCGCGTAGTTGCGTGGCATCATCGGTTGCCATAGGCGAATACATGCCCGAGCCGGCATTGTTGATAAAGATAGAGATTGGGTCAGTTTGGTCAAGGAGGGCAGCTTTGACGCGCTCGACTCCTTCACGCTGGCTGAGATCGGCTTGGATGACGCGCACGTCAACACCAGTTTTGCTCGATATTTGAGCGGCGACGTCGTTCAATCGCTGCTCGTTACGTGCCACGAGGACGAGATCGCATCCTTTTTTGGCGAGCGCGCGGGCAAAAGCCGCACCCATTCCAGACGTTCCGCCGGTAATGAGCGCTCGACCTGTCAGAACTGTTTCCAAACCTTGTTTATTCACATTACCTACGTTAGAACACTTCCGGGGCGAGAGCACTTTTATTGGCACCTTCGTGTCCATTATCTAGTTACTTTCCTTGTTGCGTTTGGGTAGTTTCTTAGCGGGGTATAGAATCGTGGAACGTCTGTTATGGAGGATCTATGCTTGATATGAACGTTCCTAGTTGGGTCGTACAGGCTTTCGTGCGTAGCGCACTTGATGCCGGCGCCACTGCGCAACGTACGCTCATTGAGCAAACTGCCCATGATCTCCTGGCGATTTGGGCTGAGCCGGAACGCTTATTTCACAATACGCGTCATCTTCTCGATATGCTCAAACGCGTCGATACTCTCTCTCCGGAGACGCAAAATCCGTGCCTGGTTCGCTTAGCTACGTGGGGTCACGGGTTGGTGTTCAATATTTCTCCCGAGGCGGTTTATTCGCGCAATGGTGGGGAGGATGAGCCTGCGTCGGCACGTGTTGCGGCACAATACTTTTCCCAGATCGGGATTCCGGAAGAGAACATTGAGCGTATCTCTTCACTGATTACTCATATGCATAAGCGTCACGATGTTCCTGGCGTTTCGCAGCGTTCGGATGAAACGTCACGATTTGATTCGATCGACGTCGATCGCCTGGCACTTTATGATGCTCATTTTGGTACGTTAGCTACTGCTCCGCAGCACTATAAGTCCTATGTTCAACTGGTTCGTGAAGAATATGCTCACGTTCCCGAACGTGACTGGTTGATGGCTCGTCGGCTCATTGCCGAACATTTGTTGGCGCGAAAGCGGATTTTCTTAACCCCGCTCGCAACCGCGTGGGAGCCGGTTGCACGGCAGAACTTGCGTGCCGAGCTCGAACGCATTGACGCGCTTATTCTTTGTGCTGATCAGGCGGCGGATTCGCCAGATACAGACGCTACGATCGAAGCGGCGGGGGTAGCTAAGGAAGATCCTACAGCGAAACTATTCCAAACAGCTCAGCTTGAACGTATTCTCGATGAGACTCATACTGCGGACGCGGATGGCGAGAACGATAACGGCGCTGTAGACGACGTCGTTTCTGATGTGATTCAACCACATGTGCCGGTTGTGAAGCGTTCCTCACTCGAAGAGCTCGACGATGCGTTCACCCCGGGCGCTCCGCCGCGCGTTTTGGACCATTCGCAGGCTGAGGCTGCGCGCCGCGAACAGATTGTCCAAGAAACGTTGGAAACAATTGAGCGTAAACAAAACGAGGCGCGTGAAGAGCGTGAAGGTCGCGACTGAACAAGTCGCGTCAGGTGATGAGATGTTGAAGAGGTCTTCGTCGTCGTCACCACTACTGGTACTGATGCCTACTGCGCCCTGGCTGCGGTTAGGGAAAAGTAGTCCAGCAAAAATCGTTAGCTCAATAAACACCGAGCGCACCACAGCACTGTATAGTAAATATTAGTTAAACTATTACAAAAGGTTCTGTGCATATTTACCCTATTTCCTCTCAAGTGAATAGACTGGCGTGAAAGGTGTAACTCGCGATGCTAACAACATTAGCTGACAACAAAGTCTCATCACCGAGCAGCGAGGGGGATGGCTAGCAGTCGGCGGTTGTCCTTTCGGGATGCGTTGTTTGGTTGCGTGGTCTTTAGCGGACTAGCATCTTTTGCACTCATACACACCCAAGAATTTCAGCAACTAGGATTTACCTCAACTGCCGGATTCATCGGTGATACTTTCGGCTTCATCCAACACTTCCCCCCGCCCGCACTATGGGCACTGAGTATTACTATCGGGATTATCACTGAAATCATCTGTGCTGCCCTCACCTGGTGGATACTTAGCCGAATAAGTTTATCTTTCACGCTACGCTTCACCCTTGCTGTGGTTCTATCAGCAGTATTTCGCGGCATATTCTTCGCCCCTTACGCTAACACCTTGTCAAGCCTTCAATGGGCTGGGGTAGCAATCTTTTCCATCTACTACTATTGGAACTATCGGCGAGTATGGCCACTAGCATTAAGCCACGCACTATTTAACGCCATCGCATTTAGACCAAACGACGTCTGGGCCGGAACACTCTTAGGAACGCTGAAAACTACCGCCAACGACGTCGTCCTGCCCATCATCATGTGCTGGGCAACCACCTGGCTCATCACACGAATCCTCAACCACACCACAACACGCACACCCACAGCACGCACACCCGCGGCACCAAAAACTATACTCTCCGCTCTACGCACAACAATGATTCTTGGAGCAACAACCATCACTGTTGGCGGATTCATTGCCGGCATCATCCAGCTTTTTTGGCAAAAATCATTGCCCATCTATATTCCTGGAGTCTATTTTTCATTCCTTGAACAAAGCCGGTCACAATGGTTCTGGAGCACGGTTATCATCGGAGGCCTGCTAGTAGCAGCATGGTATATGCTCTCTCGGAATACGTTTCCTTCACGCCAATCGCTCCCCACCCGGCATAGCTCCTGGATAATTTTTGGAGTAATTTTTTCTATCTTCCTCGTGCAAGGAAGCGCTTTTCGTACCTATTTCAGATCCTGGGGAATGGCGACCGGAACCGACTTTCACCATTGGTTTGCTAATCTCGATAAATATGGCATAGACACTCTGCTACATACTCCTTCAATATGGGACATCTTCCGCGGCACGTTCAATGGCGGCATGGAAGAACTTGCCTATGCGTTAATTTTATTAACCTTGATCTATATTTTCCGCATGCCATCACGCCTATCAATTGCAGTAGTATTCATCTTCCGGGTGATACTACACCTGTACTACGGAACACTCGGCATAGTATTATGGCTTTTTCCTGACGCAATCTTCGCAGCCATATACGTCACACGCCAAGGACGCATCCTACCGTTAATCATCGCTCACGGACTCTACGACGCAATTCTTGCCATCCTCGAATACATCGCACGCACCGACGCTTTCGGTCATGTTCGCTACAACGCCATCGAGCAGATATGGACTCCCGTTACTGGATTAGCTGGCATTATCGCCCTCACCCTCGCCTACGTCTGCCTCACCTGTAGGCACGGCAAGGAAACAACAGTAAGCCTATAGCTCCCATAGTGCATTGGTTACCAAAAGGAGCGAATCTCGGAAAATCTCCGAGGTTCGCTCCTTTGTGTTTGGCCATTATCTGGCCGAAAGAACTAAGCAGTTACCGGTTCTTAGTACATGCCACCCATGTCTTCAGCACCTGGTGCTGGAGCAGCTGGTGGTTCTGGCTTGTCTGCCACAACTGCTTCAGTGGTGAGGAAGAGACCAGCGATGGATGCTGCGTTCTGGAGTGCAGAACGGGTAACCTTCACTGGATCATTCACGCCAGCGGCGAGAAGATCCTCATACTCACCGGTTGCGGCATTCAAGCCGTGACCAACTGGAAGTGAGCGAACCTTTTCAGCAACAACTCCACCTTCGAGACCAGCGTTAACTGCGATCTGCTTGAGTGGTGCTGCCACCGAAACGCGAACGATGTTTGCACCAGTTGCTTCGTCACCTTCGAGGTGAAGGTCAGCAAGTGCCTGGTCTGCTGCCTGAATAAGTGCAACGCCACCACCGGAGACGATACCTTCTTCAACAGCAGCCTTTGCGTTGCGGACGGCGTCCTCAATGCGGTGCTTGCGTTCCTTGAGTTCAACTTCGGTTGCGGCACCGGACTTGATAACAGCAACGCCACCAGCGAGCTTTGCGAGACGCTCTTGAAGCTTCTCACGATCGTAATCGGAGGTGGAGTTCTCAATCTGGGTCTTGATGGTGGAGACGCGAGCAGCGATGTCTTCTGCGGTTCCAGCACCTTCAACAATGGTGGTGGAATCCTTGGTGAGCACAACCTTGCGTGCGCGACCAAGAAGCTCGATGTCAGCGTTCTCAAGCTTGAGGCCAACAGTTTCCGAAATAACCTGACCACCGGTGAGGATAGCCATGTCCTGGAGCATTTCCTTACGGCGATCGCCGAAGCCTGGAGCCTTAACAGCAGCGGACTTGAAGGTACCACGGATCTTGTTGACGACGAGGGTTGCGAGTGCTTCACCTTCGATATCTTCAGCAATGATCACCAGTGGCTTGCCGGTCTGCATAACCTTCTCGAGGATTGGGAGCATGTCCTTGACGTTGGAGATCTTGGATTCAACCAAGAGGACGTATGCGTCTTCGAGGACTGCTTCTTGGCGATCGACGTCAGTGACGAAGTATGGCGAGAGGTAACCCTTGTCGAAGGACATACCTTCGGTGAGTTCGAGCTCGGTGCCGAAGGTGTTGGACTCTTCAACGGTCACAACGCCTTCCTTGCCGACCTTGTCGAGGGCCTCAGCGATGAGCTCGCCAATTTCCTTATCACCAGCAGAGATAGCAGCGGTGGCTGCGATTTCTTCCTTGGTTTCGACTTCCTTTGCGTTTGTCAGGAGCTGCTCAACAACCTTGGCAACTGCCTTGTCAATGCCCTTACGCAACGCGATTGGGTTTGCGCCAGCTGCAACGTTGCGCAGGCCTTCCTTGACGAGTGCCTGGGCAAGAACGGTTGCGGTGGTGGTACCGTCACCGGCGACGTCGTCGGTCTTCTTCGCTACTTCTTTAACGAGTTCTGCACCGATCTTCTCGAATGGATCTTCGAGGTCGATTTCTTTGGCGATGGAAACGCCGTCGTTTGTGATGGTTGGTGCGCCCCACTTCTTATCGAGGACGACGTTACGGCCTTTTGGTCCGAGGGTTACTTTAACAGTGTTTGCAAGCGCGTCAAGACCGCGCTCCATTCCCCGGCGTGCTTCTTCATTGTAAGCAATGATCTTTACCATGGTTTTCCTCCCGTTTGGGTGGTTGACGGCTGGTGCCCGCGACGGATGATATTTCTCGAACACGTTCTGTTTCGTGCACGATTCGTATCTCACCAACCAACGTTTCTATCACTCTCTAGTCGAGAGTGCCAGTATTGATTCTGGCACTCTCTGGCTGAGAGTGCAAGGTGACAGACGTTGGAGAGCTTAACATTACTCTAGTAGAGAAAACTTGAGTGCCCTTAACGCAACTTTGACGGTAAGGGCACTCAAGTTCAGCCTTTGATTATTAGCGCAGAACGACGACGATATCGGCAGACAACCCGAGATCGGAACCATCATCAACGGTTGCACCTTCGATATTTTTCGCAATATCTTCTGCTTCCTTGATACTTCCAGCATTTCGATAGTAGACAGTGGTTTCTGTCGGCAGTCCAGCAGTGTAATCGCCAGGTTCAACCGCCGTATACCCTTGCCCGCCTAGCATTTCAGCAGTTTGACCAGCAGCTCCGTTTACTCCACTGCCATTAAGTACTTGGACACTCACATCTTTGTTCAGTACCGGCTCAGTAGGTTGCGGTGTTGGCTGCCCTGCTGGGTTTTCTTCAGTTGATTCTGGCGCTACTGGTTGTTCAGCTGGCGCTTGCTGTTCAGTTTGGGAAGTGGCAGGTGGATTTGCGTCGTCCTCAGACGCCGAATCACTTGCAGCCCAAAGACCGATCCCCCAGCCAACTAGAGGCGCAATAACAAGCACCGCAACAAGCGCAATAAGCCACGGACTTACTCGACGCGGTTTTCGATGCGCACCAAGGGTTTGACGTTCTCTCGCTAACCGATCAAATTCGTCTTCAATATATGCATTCACGCGTTAGCCTACCTATTTCCCTGTAACTTCCCATGACAGCAGAACTACTGTGGAAAGCGTTCTTCAATCCGCGCATCTCGCAACCGACGTAAGCGATCGATAAGTTGCGGGTTCGCTTTCCAGACACGTTCATCATCAAGCATACGCGACAAGAGCGCATAATAACGCATGGGAGAGATGTGAAGCTCTTGGCTGATCGCCCGTTCTTTTGTTTTGGCAATCGTCCACCACGACTGTTCAACATGAAGAACTTTCTCTTCCATCTCAGTTAGTTGAGCTGATTCATCCTTCTTACCTTGCTCCATAGTCAACAGTCTACTCGGTTCGAGCCCATTGGAACCCATGAGAAGTACCCCATTAAGATGAAGACTATGAGCACACTTGAAACTGTTATGCATCCTTCTTGGGCACACGCGATGGAACCCGTTGCCGCCCACATCCACCACATGGGAGATTTCCTACGTGAGGAAAACGCGGAACATCGCGGCTATCTTCCCAGTGGATCGAATGTCCTACGAGCTTTCCAGTATCCTCTCCCTGACGTTCGTGTGCTCATCGTTGGGCAAGATCCCTACCCAACACCTGGCCATCCGGTCGGCTTGTCATTCTCGGTAGAACGCAACGTGCGTCCACTTCCCCGATCGCTAGTCAATATCTATCGTGAATTGCATGACGACCTCGGAATCACCCCACCGGACCATGGAGACTTATCATCGTGGTGCGAGCACGGAATTATGCTGTTAAACCGAGTGTTGACAGTAACACCCGAGCACCCCGGTTCGCACGCGAACCGGGGTTGGGAGACAGTCACCGATCACGCGATTCGGGTTCTGGCGCAACGTTCCGAACCGCTCGTAGCAATCTTGTGGGGCAAACAAGCGCAGTCCCTAGCACGTCTCATGCCTGACGTCCCGAGCATTACCAGCCCGCATCCTTCTCCCCTTTCAGCCCATCGAGGATTTTTCGGTTCTCGACCGTTCTCGCGGACGAACGCCTTACTTATCGAGCAAGGTGCCCAGCCAGTGGATTGGACACTCACCTAGTTTCTTTCTTTGTCATGTAGGACTGAAAAGAAGAAACCTGACGCAAGTAACACTCCCGCAAACGCTGACAGGAGATAAATTTCGGCGCCTGTTTTAGCTAGCTGTGGCACGGGTGGGGTCTTAGATTCTCCGGAGATCTGTTCGACAACGGCTTGCGGGCTCGGGGGCTCCGGTCCCACAGACGGTTGCGGCGTTGACGGAACCTCAGGCACACATTGAGCCGAATCTGCACGCACTGGCTGCCCGGTATCCTGGTCACGCACCGGCTTACCTTCTACATCTCGGCACACATCTGCCATTCCGAGCCAGTTCACACTCGCTTCGACAGCCATGTGATTCTGGAACTCGCGCACCATCACAAGGCTCTGCCCGTGCTCATCTACAGAGATTAACGGCGTAATTAAACTTCCGTGATATCGCGCAACACTCGCACTGGCAACGATACGAGCTGTTCCCTGCTCGCGGGCATTGCGCGCGTCAATATACATTTCTTGACCTGGATGAACGTGTGCCGTATCGATTTCAACACCGGAAGCATCGACGAGCATGACACCGTCCGGCACGTCAATCTGGACTTCGGAAATCTGGGTGACGACGTCGATCGGCCCAATGAGTTCTCCAGCGACCCCGGTTTCTTGCGGGAGGCGCAGAGATATATCGCTTGCCATATTTTGTTGTTCTAGACCGACATTTTGTTCAGACAACAAGTATTCGTAGAGCTTCGTTATCCCCTCAACGTTGTCCTTGTCACGCGAACGCGCAGCGAAATCGGCAAAATCTGGCTCCACGCCATCGGTTAACCGCCAGATTGCGGACTGGGTTGCAGTAATTGCTTGGGCTACAGACAGCTGCGCAACACCGATATCTGATGCAAGCTCGTCCAGGTTTCGCGCCGGGTATGAATGCTGAACGATCCACCCGACTTTCCGGCGTACCTGCGGATCGATGCCGAATGCGTTATCTCCGAGGAACCCATCCCAGTCGGTGACAGCCGTGGGCGATTCACGGTTGATCGACACAGTGATTTCCAAGCAGTATGCGCGATAGCGATCATTATCGTCACCGGAAATAGTGAAAAGCATCGGGCTGGTATGGAATGTTTGGCGACTGTATCCGTTACGCGCATGACTATCTGCCACTGGCCGGTAGGTCATCGAAAAACCGCGAAGCTGCTGTTCTTGGGGTTCGATTCGATAGTTCGAGTTAGAGACTTGCTGATCGGCATCGTCCGCGTAGGCACTGCTCGCGGGAATGAGGGCAAAAAGTGACGCAATAGCGAGCGCCACTATACGTATCACAGTGTTCATATAAGGTCCTTATTTTGGGAATATGCTTTCACCAAAAAAGACTAAACACTATCACGAATCACCAAATATTCTTATCCACACCAAGCAGATTATCCACACTGGGGCAGAACTAGTGCTTCACACCCCGGCTTCCCACTCCACGCACAGAGCACACGCACATAAAGCGAGGCGGGTACACACAAGTGCACCCGCCCGCTCAACGATCGTCACCGCCAGCATATTGCTAGCCGCAACACTGCTATCAGTTCTGCATTAGACATCAACCTATTTGACGACATCCTCACGCGCCTGAATAAAGGCCGCAACCGCCGCCCGAATATCCTCTTCCGAATGCGCAGCCGAAAGCTGAACACGAATACGCGCCTTACCCAACGGAACCACCGGATAAGAGAACGCCGTAACATACACACCCAACTCACCCAGGCGAGCCGCAATATCGCCCGCAAGCCGAGCGCCGTCGTCGCCAGGGAACATCACTGCAATAATCGCATGCGAACCAGGCAACAACTCAAAACCAGCCTCCGACATCAACGAACGGAACAGCGTCGCATTATCGGCAACCTTCTGACGCAAGTCATCGCCCTCACGCGCAATATCAAGCGCCTTCAACGATCCCACAACCAGCGAAGGAGCCACCGCATTAGAGAACAAATACGGCCGAGCCCGCTGCTTAAGCAACGCAATCAACTCTGCCGGTCCAGCAATATAGCCACCCGAAGCACCGCCCAGCGCCTTGCCCAAGGTACCACTCAAAATATCTACCCGATCAGCAACCCCAAACTGTGACGGCGTACCCGAGCCGTGCTCCCCCACAATACCCGTCGCATGGGAATCGTCAACCATCACCATGGCGTTAAACTCTTCTGCCAAATCGCAAATCTCTGGCAACTTAGCGTAGTAACCATCCATCGAGAACACACCGTCAGTAACAATCAAAATCCGACCCACACCCTGTGCCCGAGCAGCCTCCAGCTGCTCACGCAACTGTGCCATATCAGAATTCTTGTACCGGAAACGCTGAGCCTTACTTAAACGTACCCCGTCGATAATCGACGCATGGTTAAGCTCATCGGAAACAACCGCGTCGTCCTTACTCAACAAAACCTCAAAAATACCACCGTTGGCATCAAACGCCGACGGGAACAAAATCGCATCTTCCATCCCCACATAGTCAGCGATCTTGCGCTCCAACTGACGATGAATATCCTGTGTACCACAAATGAAACGCACCGAGGCCGTACCATAACCATAATTATCCAAGCCCTCGCGAGCCGCCTGGATAATCTCTGGATTATCCGCCAAACCCAAATAGTTATTCGCACAGAAGTTCAACAACTCCCCTGCCGCGGTACGAATATGTGCCGATTGCGGAGACAGAATCTCGCGTTCAGTCTTGAACAGGCCAGCTGCCCGGATCTCGTCGAGCGTGTTCGCTAATTCTTCCCGAATACTAAACATCAGTCATTCCATTCCAAAATAATCTTGCCTGCACATCCACTGCGTGCAGTTTCAAAAGCTTCTTCCCAATTTTCCGGAGCAAACCGGTGAGTGATGACGCTGCGGATCTGCTCACGGAACTTCTCCGATCCAGTCATCAAATATGTAGCACGGAACCAGGTATCAAACATCGCTCGACCATACACACCCTTCAACGTGAGCATGTGGGAAATCAACGAATTCCAATCAATCGCATACTGGCGAGCCGGCAAGCCCAACAAAGCAATCTTTGCACCATGAGCACACACGTCAATCATCTGTGACATTGCGATCGGCGCGCCAGAAATCTCCAGCCCGACGTCGAAACCTTCCGTCATACCCAGAGAAGCAAAATGATCTCGAAGATTATCCCGGGCCGTATTAATTCCCACAACGCCGCCTATCGCTTTCGCTAATTCAAGGCGATCATCATTGATATCAGTTAACACCACATTACGGGCCCCTGCATGCCTGGCGATAGCTGCGCACATAATTCCAATCGGGCCGGCACCAGTGACAAGTACGTCTTCTGCAGTCAACGGGAACTGGAACGCCGTGTGAACTGCATTACCTAGCGGATCGAATAAGGCACCTAATTCCGGGTCGATTTCGTCGGGCTGAACCCACAGATTCGTCACCGGGACAACCACATAATCAGCGAACGCACCATCACAATCCACACCGATAGACACAGTATTAGGACACATGTGTCGGTTACCTGCTCGGCAGTTACGGCAGTGGCCACACACCACGTGACCCTCTACTGAAACACGCTGCCCAACATGGAACTGACCCTGCCCCTCACCTTCAGCAACATCAGGGCCAAGCTCAACAATTTCGCCATAAAACTCGTGTCCGATCGTCTGTCCGGCCTTCACATGAGCGGCCGCAAAATCATCCCACGATAAAATATGAAGATCCGTACCGCACAAGCCGGCACGCATCACCTTAATTTTTACTTCGCCACGGCCCGGCGTTGGTTCTGGAACATCACGTAAATCTAAACCAGGACCTTCGAGAGGTTTAACAAGCGCACGCATAGACCATCCTTGGAAAGGGTAGAGAGGGAATCGTTCACTACATACGATAGCTGTTTGTGTTGTCTAACGTAACCTTGGGATCTAGAATCGCTTAAGTGAACCGTCTCCGAAAGATGCGACCCACCTATATTCTAATATCGGCATTCATCACGACGATGCTGGTGGGAACATTTCTATTAATGCTCCCGGTCTCTGTGACCGGGCAGCCTCCTTGGCCGTATCCGTTGGAAACACCACCCTACGAGTACGGTCCACAATTCGAAGGCGGCGCTCCATTTTCCGTCGCATTTTTCACTGCCACGTCGGCAACTGCCGTGACCGGCTTAATAGTCGTCGATACCGCCACCTATTATTCAACATTTGGCCAAGCAGTTATTGCTCTGCTTATCCAGATCGGCGGCATGGGCACTATGACCATCGTTGCCCTTGTTGCGATGGTCCTCGCACGACGGCTAGATATGCGCACCCGCGAAGTAGCTTCAGCTTCCGTCAGTGGTGTCGAACCAGGCAATGTACGAAAAGTAGTAATCGGCGTCGCTATTTTAACTGCAACAGTCGAAACAATACTTGCGACCACATTGCTATTACGTTTTATTTTCTTAGGCCACTCGTTTAAGTCCGCACTTGGCGAAGCCTGGTTCCATTCAATATCCGCATTCAACAATGCAGGTTTTGCACTTTCCACCAATTCGTTGATGGACTACGCTACCGACCCATGGATTATCATCCCAATTTCTGCCGGCATTATTATTGGCGGTTTTGGCTTCCCGGCTTTGCTAGCGCTCTATCGTTGCGGTATGCACTGGTGGCGTTGGCCGATGACGACGCGGCTCGTAGTTGTTGGCACCACCGGATTATTACTTACCGGCTGGGTTTTCTTCGCACTCGCCGAATGGACCAACCCGAACACCTTGGGCACTGCCGAGGATTCCGCCGGTAAGATCCTGATGGCGTTTTTCGCTTCGGTAACTCCGCGCACAGCAGGATTCAATTCGATCGACGTCGGCTCTATGACTGACATTTCCCGCGTGATGACCGATATGCTGATGTTCATCGGCGGTGGACCAGGTGGCACAGCTGGCGGAGTGAAGATCACGACGGCGTTCGTCATCGGTTTCGTCGTCTGGTCAGAGATGCGCGGTGGTCGCGCAGTCAATATTTTGGGTCTGCGTCTTCCACGTTCAGCTCAACGCCAAGCGTTAACTGTTATGTCGCTGTCGTCAATTGCAGTGATGACTGGAACGATGATGATCATGGTTCAAACAACTGCTAACCTCGATCAGGCCCTTTTTGAGTCAGTTTCTGCCTTCTCAACTGTTGGCCTGTCAACTGGTATCACCGCAACTCTGCCCGAAACAAGCCAAGTGGTGCTGATAATATTAATGATTATTGGACGTCTGGGGCCATTGACGATCGCAACTGCGCTAGCATTGCGAACAAGCCCACTGACCTATGAACTTCCAAAAGATCGGCCGTTAATCGGCTAAGGAAAGGATAGATGGTATGCGTTTGCGCCATTCTGCCCACAAACACGATGTCGCAGTGTTCGGCCTAGGCCGATTCGGTTCCGCTCTGGCATTGGAGTTGGTTTACGCCGGCTACAGCGTGCTCGGTATTGATAAGTCTCCAGCAGTTGTACAAAGCTTGGCGAATAAGCTTCCGCATGTGGTCGCAACTGACCCAACGAATGAGGAAACACTTCACGAGTTAGGTATCCAAGATTTTTCTCGCGTCGTGGTAGCAATCGGAAACGATCTTGCTTCATCTATATTGGTTACGTCAGCATTGTTGAAGATGAATGGCCCAGAAGTGTGGGCCAAGGCCTCTACCCCACAACAAGGTCAAATCCTGGAACAGATGGGTGTCACTCACATTTTCTATCCAGAATCAGACATGGGACGACGTGCCGCACATATCGTCGCACAGTCATTTAATGATTACGTTGAACTAGGTTACGGGTACGCCTTAGTCTCAACCACAGTCAATCAAGAAATGACCGGAAAGCCACTTGCCGAGCTCGGTTTACGCCGTTCGAAGGGTATTTCGGTGATTGCTGTTAAAGGTCCCAACGACCATTGGATTAATGCCTATGCAGAGACTGTGTTAGAGCCTGGTGATGAGATTTTAGCGGTAGGACCAACAAAGACTATCGCCTCTATCGTTGCTGAATAGGCGCTTACTCAATAGACCACAGCTAACTAGGCACACAACCGTTTCAACAGGTGGTGGGTCACGGCTTTCAAAGCCGTGACCCACCACCTGTTTAGAAGGAATGACCTTCGGTCAGTGCTCTAATCCAGCAGTTTCCTTGGTCCAGATAGTATCTGGAACATTTCCCGGCAAATAACGATTATCGACAGCGACGAACGCACCTTCACCCTTGGTTGATTCGAAGTCTCGTAGAACTCCTAGCGCCCACGAGCCAAGGAAAAGGATTGCAACCAGATTAATTGTTGCCATGAAGAACATCGACGTATCTGCGATAGTCCAGACAAGGCCGAGCTTGGCAACAGCACCGACAAAGGTAGCTAGAACAACAACGATACGCAACACAATATTTCCGGCCTTCTTCGTCGGGAAGAGGTAGTCCATATTCACTTCAGCGTATGCGTAGTTTCCAATAAGTGTGGAGAAACAGAAGACCATGACAAGCACAATCATAACTGGTTGCACCCACGGACCAAGCGCTGATTCAGCAGCATTGGTTGTCAGGGTTGCACCTTCAACCTCTTGACCTGGCGAGTAAATACCTGAGATAAGAATGATGAATGCAGTTGCGGAACAGATAAGCATCGTGTCAACAAATACGCCCATTGCTTGGATAAGCCCCTGGCGAGCTGGGTGAATTGTGGTTGCTGTGGATGCGGCATTTGGTGCCGAACCCATACCGGCTTCGTTGGAGTACAGTCCACGCTTGACGCCGTTCATCATAGCCGCCATGAATCCACCTGTGGTTCCAGCGAATGCCTCATTCAAACCGAAAGCAGATTCAAAGATCTCGATGAAGACTGGAATGATATGTTCGATGTTCATCAAAATTACGAGGATCGAAATACCGATATACACCAATGCCATGGCCGGTGCCAAAATTTCGGTCACACGGGCTACTGTTTTCAAGCCCCCAAGAATAACTGCTCCAGTCAGTGCTGTGACAACTATACCAGTTGCCCATGTCGGCCATCCGTATGCTTCGTGGAGAGAGTTAGACATTGTATTGGATTGAACAAGTTCGAACGCGATTCCGTATGTGAACAGTAGCGCGACCGCAAATACGGCACCCCAACGCCAAGACCCTAGGCCTTTCCAGATATAGTATGCGGGACCTCCACGATAGGTTCCGTCATACCACGGGACTTTGAATAGCTGAGCCAGCGCAGCCTCAATGAAAGCTGTTGCCATGCCAAGCAAGGCCACTACCCACATCCAAAATACGGCGCCAGCACCACCAAGAGTAATTGCGACTGCAACGCCAGCGATATTTCCAGTACCCACGCGTGCCGCTAAACCGATCGCGAATGCCTGGAATGACGAGATCTGACCACGCTTTGCTTCTCGACTACGGCCAATAACTTTGAGCATCTTGCCGAATAACCGAAACTGAAGTCCAGCAGAACGAATCGTAAAATAAATTCCAGCCCCGATAAGCAACGGAATCAAAATCCATGAGTAGATAATATCGTTAAAGCCTGACAAATAGGCTTTTAGGCTGTCAAAGATTTCCAGCATGGAACATTCTCCTTTTCTGGCAGTCTAGCGCTGCCGAAGTCACCATGTTAACGCGTTTTACTAAAACCTTAAGATTCTATCCACAATATGAGAAGACACTAATCCCTTGGGTGAAAGTCACAGCTTTCAGCGAACACGTGACTGATGTACAGCCATTTCCTTGCCGACAGTCAGATCGTCACTCTCTAGCATAAAAATAACCGAAACAACAAATACACTGTAGGAGCTCTCTCAAATAAAAAGAGCCCCCTGTCAGACTCGAACTGACGACCTACGCTTTACAAGAGCGTCGCTCTACCAACTGAGCTAAGGAGGCTTACACATCCGAAACGTTTAACCGAACCGGGGTGCTTAACTATAATGTCAGAGAAAACCCGGTAATGCCAATCGCACTACCGGGTAATCTTCGACACGTTTTCCTGCTAGTCGCTAGCTTTTGTTACTTTCCAGCGGCTTTCTTCAAGATCTCTGGAATAACTTCGTCCGGGTTCCCCTTCGTCCACGAATCATCGGCTTGACCGTCAACAGTCAAGGTCGGAGTCCCGGTGAATCCGTTATCACGGAACGTGCTGACAGTCTTTGCCACAACATCTTGCCACTTCGAATCAAGGATCGAAGCTGGCAAGTCGTTTACTACTTCCTCAGCCACGCCAACACTCTTCGCAATGTCAGCAATATCAGCCGCAGTCTGATTAGCTGGCACACTCTGCGCGTGGATCTGCTGACCGCGTTCCATCATTGCATGGTTGAATTCCCAAACCTTTTCTGGTGCGTACTGCGCCAGATAGTAGAATGCCGCAGCGCCCTTTGTGGAAAAGTCCGTACCGAGCGTGTTGACTACGTGCATCGAAAGCTGGAGCTCACCCGCAGTTCCGTATTCCTCCATTTGCGGGACATACTTCGTGTCGAACACCTCACATGCAGGGCACATGTAGTCCGACCACAGACCCACAATCGACGTGCCGGATTCCTCAGATGTAGCAACCAGGTTTTGATCAAAGAGGACACCGCCATCAGCAGCGACGTGATCTGTCAACACCTCACGAGAGGTTCCGGTGTATGAACCAAGTTGCTTTGCGTCACCCTTATCCGATGTGACAATCTGCCAAACTGCAAACACCACTAAAAGCAACGACACCACACTGACCGCAAGGGTAATCATTTTACGCCGCTTGGCCTGCTTTACTTCTAACTCTTTGAGCATACGCGCCTTTTCGCGTGCCACTTGGCGCCGTTCTTCTTTCGTCATCCGCTCTTGCGAAAGACCAGGAGTGTTCTTTGGAGTCATTATTTACCTTTTCATGGACGTGATGAAACTGTTTCGATTTTAAACCGATTGTCTTCGAAATTAAACAGTAACGTCTGAAACTATGCTGAAAGAATATTATAAATATCCGACTGATATATTCCTTGATATCCGAACCACACGGTACTTACCAGAATAAATAGAGCCAGAAGAGCCACCAAAGACCAAAACAGGTAGTATCCGACAGAGGGTGCAATCTCACGGACAACCAATCGCCAACCACTGCGTGCATGATGTCCCCAGGCACCGAACCATAACGCCACTAGCCCAAACATCATCGCCACGACAATCACAAAACGCAACTCGACCACATCCGAGCTATAAGCGAGATCCGCTCCGAACCACGCACCCGCCCCGCCAACAAAAGCCGCGATTCCACCACCCATAGCAAGCAACAGAACGGCATGAATAACGATCAACGGCAACCGCGCAACCAATGCGAAATTGCCTCGCTTACCCCGGCGTCGACGCAAAACATAGCGCTCACGGAGTAACCCAATAACAGTCAAAATAAAAAACGTGACACCAGCTACTAACCCCGCTATTGCCACATCCCAGCCCGCCACCATGGACAATCCCAACAAACTCACCGTGGAAACAAAACGCGCTGGCGCTAAATCGTAAGGATCGCCCGCACCTAAATCCTGTACAGCAACAGACTCGTCGTATAACTGCGACCGCCCCTCAGATTCGTCAGACATTGCTCGGGGAGCATCCGCTTGGGAACTGTGTGGATACGAAATCGCAACCGGCGCAATCAACGTGGGCGCAACTGGATCTGCCGCTAGCACGCGAGTATCCTCTTCTGACTCGTCTACGACTTCGCTCACCACGTCGTTGAAAGAATCATCAGAAACCGAACTATCAACTGCCGAAAATTCGTCGAGAGCTCTCAGCTCCTCAACTAGATCATCAAACGACAACCGTTGGGAAACATCCGGAACTAACGCTGCCCGAATAATCTGAGCCACACGCACATCCATTCCCGAAGTATCCGGTTCCCCCTGTAAAACTTGACGCATAATCGCTGCCGGAGCGCCATGAAATAACGGATGTCCACATGCCGCAAATCCGACCACGGCCGCTAACGCCCACCAATCCGCACCTTCATCTGGCTCAATACCCGTAATAATACGCGGATCGATATAGCCCGGAGTGTGCGCAATAGAACCTGCCTGCGTGAGCCGAGTAGCCCCCACAGCCTGCGAAATACCAAAATCAATGAAGACCACCCCATCTTCACCAATCATGATGTTGGACGGCTTAATATCGCGGTGTAACACTCCGACGTCATGAACCGAACGCAATGCCTGTGCCAACTCAGCTGCTAAATCAGCTAAATCCTGCACCTTGAAAACACCATTATCGGCTATGTCAGCTTCGAGCGTAGGCCCATCGATCAACTCAGTAACAATGAAAACGTCATCATCTAGTTCGACGTCGAGAATTTGCGCAACATGCGAACTCGACACTCGCTGAAGCATCGACACCTCACGGAGTAACCTTTCACGCATCACCGGATCGCCAACCAAACCAGGATTCATACGTTTGAGTGCTACCCGTTCACCCGACGGATCCAGCGCTTCGAAAACTGTAGACATACCGCCGTAGCCAATTTTCTTGAGCAGCCTATAGCCTGACAACTCTTCGCGTTCGCGCATGCCACCTCCCCAGTTTTCTAATATCGCACAAGGTATGCTCAATACCAGCCTAGTCTAACCATCCCACACACAATCATAGCCGTAGCGAAAAGTGCTGAAATGTGCGAAAATAAATTCAGCTTTGCACCGACGCAAAGTTCGTGTCAGAGTCGACACTCAGGCACCTTTCACTACGGATCGTCCGGCACGTACCTGCCGGTGAAGGGATACAGTAATGGCTACCGTTACTTTCCAAAACGCAACACGCGTATACCCAGGCGCAGACAAACCTGCAGTAGATAAGCTCAACCTCGAAATCGCCGACGGTGAATTCCTCGTCCTCGTCGGACCATCTGGTTGTGGTAAGTCCACCTCACTTCGCATGCTTGCTGGTCTCGAAGATGTGAACGCTGGTCGCATCCTCATCGGCGATCGTGACGTCACCGATGTCTCGCCAAAAGACCGCGATATTGCGATGGTGTTCCAGAACTACGCACTCTACCCACACATGACAGTCGCAGATAACATGGGATTCGCTCTCAAGATTGCCGGTGTAGATAAGGCAGAGATCCGCAAGCGAGTAGAAGAAGCTGCAAAGATCCTTGACCTCACCGAATATCTCGAGCGCAAGCCAAAGGCTCTGTCAGGTGGTCAACGTCAGCGCGTCGCTATGGGACGTGCAATCGTCCGTAAGCCACAAGTGTTCTTGATGGACGAACCGCTGTCCAACTTGGATGCGAAGCTCCGTGTACAAACCCGTACACAGATCGCTTCACTGCAGCGCGAACTCGGCGTCACCACCGTCTACGTCACCCACGATCAGACCGAAGCTTTGACCATGGGCGACCGTATCGCCGTCCTCAAGGATGGCCTGCTCCAACAGGTAGCATCTCCAGCCGAAATGTTCGCCCGCCCAGCAAACGCCTTCGTCGCTGGCTTCATCGGCTCCCCCGCAATGAACCTCGGCAACTGGCGTGTTGAGGGCGCCCAGACTGCCTTCGGCGATGCTCGCCTCGATCTACCACAAAACATCCTTGACGCAATCAAGGATGAAGCAAAGAACGAATTGACCATCGGTATGCGCCCAGAAGCATTCGACGTGCTTCCACAAGCTGAACCACACTCAATCCCACTCAAAGTCACCTTCGTTGAAGGTCTCGGCTCTGACGCCTACGTATACGGAACAATCGTCGGTCACACCGATGAAACTCAGCGTTTCGGTTCCGGTGACAGCTCCGACACCATGGTGGTACGCATCCCACCAGAGAACGTACCAAGCGCGAACGACGTCGTTTACCTGCGTCCACGTGCAGACCGTATTCACTACTTCTCAGCAGTGACCGGCAACCGTATAGGTGACTAAACACCACTCATCGAGGGTATGGTTGGAGATAGCAAACTTCCAACCATACCCTCGATTTTTGGTTTCATAACAGTTACCATCGACTCGACACATCTGAACAATCTTTTCAGGACTACAACTCATGCCAAAAACACTGCAAATCACTTCCGCTACTGTGAACCCAGCACTTCTCGACCTGCCGTGGAATATTCCGTTGGAAGAGTGGCCCGATGAGATTGTCACCAAGCTCCCGCGCGGCATTTCCCGCCATATCGTTCGATTCGTCCGGCTGGAAAATCAGATCATCGCAGTCAAAGAAATTGGCGAAACCGTTGCATATCGCGAATACGAAACCCTACGCGATCTAGAACGCTTGGACGCACCCTGCGTAGAACCATTCGCAGTCGTCTCCGGCCGGACCTCCGATTCGGGAGAACCACTCAACGCTGCACTTGTCACTAAACATCTACCTTTTTCGCTACCTTACCGAGCCTTATTCGGCCAGCAAGTGATGCGAGCAGAAACAGCTGACCGACTAATCGACGCATTAACCGTATTAATGGTCCGCCTACATCTTCTCGGCTTCTTCTGGGGAGACGTCTCCCTATCAAATACCCTATTTTTACGTTCCGCAGGTGAATTTGCTGCTTATTTAGTCGATGCTGAAACTGGTGAAATTGAAAACAACCTCTCCGAACGCAAACGACTGTATGACATCGACGTGGCACGTACCAATATCATCGGTGAGCTTATGGACCTACAAGCTGGCGGGGTCCTCGACGAAGACTTCAACACCATCACCGTCGGCGACCGATTCGAACGACGTTATCGCGAACTCTGGAACGAACTCACAAGCGCCGAATCATTCTCTCTCAACGAACGGTGGCGAGTAGATGCCCGAATCCGACACTTAAACGAACTCGGATTCGAAGTAGGCGAACTCGAGATGAAAACAGACATCGATGGATCTCACCTATCAATCCAACCTAAAGTCGTTGATGCAGGCCATTACTCTCGAAAGATCATGCGCTTAACTGGCATGGATGTGGAAGAAGCTCAGGCGCGCCGTATGATGAATGATATCGACGGATATCGAGCAATGAATAGTTTATGTAATGTTGACGAATCCATCGTCGCGCACGAGTGGATGGCAAACGTTTACGAACCGGCCGTTAACGCTGTTCCATATGACTTACGCGGCAAGCTTCAACCGGCCCAGTTGTTCCACGAAATTCTTGAGCATCGTTGGTATATTGCAGAGCATGCCGGACACGATATTCCGTTGCTCGACGCGGTCCAATCCTATATCCACCATGTCTTGCCCTCTCACCGTGAAGAGGCTGCGATTTTAGAGCGCGTAGCTGGGCACGAAACAGACGAATATTATTTGTAAATCAGATACTCATTTCTTACGTCATACCACAGCCCTCTGCTTTTCAGTGGGCGAACAAAGCTAGGGTGGTGAGTGCAACCCCAGCACTTATGCAGGCGTGTGAACACGTTGGCGGCCTTCAAGTGCCCGTGAGATCGTAACCTCGTCGGCATATTCAAGATCGCCGCCGACTGGCAGGCCAGAGGCTAGACGCGAAACCACCACGCCCATATGTGCCAGGTTAATCGCAAGATAAGTTGCGGTTGCTTCACCTTCAACGTTGGGATCCATCGCCAAAATGACTTCTTCAACCCCACCAGCCTGCAACCGAGCATAGAGTTCTCGAATTCGAAGATTATCTGGCCCAACACCCCCGATAGGATCGATTGCTCCCCCAAGGACGTGGTACTTTCCGCGGTATTCTCGTGAGCGTTCAATGGCAACGATGTCTTTCGCTTCTTCTACGACACAGATCGTTGAATCGATTCGCCGCAGATCAGCGCAAATACGGCACAGTTCACCTTCAGCAATGTTTCCACACACACGACAAAATTGAACTTTGGATTTAACAGCTTGTAACGATTCGATAAGTGCGACGACGTCGTCATCGTCAGCTTCAAGAAGATGGAATGCGATGCGTTGGGCACTTTTGGGTCCCACACCGGGAAGCCGACCAAGCTCATCAATAAGAGATTGAACAGCACCATCATAGACGCCGGCCATCACATACCTCCATGAGAATCTGGTATTTCATCTATTACTTTTGCGTTGAACGTATCCATCAGCACTCGTATTCCCACTAAGGTCGATTCGCTGATATCTGGATCGTCATCAGAAACTTCTTCCCAATCCGGGACTGTTTCTGTTTGAGGCTTTTGTGGGGGATGTATTTCCCAAGACTGGTCATGTTTGGTTGTAGCGCCTGCCGAGTTTTGCGCTGACGCTGACGCAGGATCTGCGTAAGTTGGCGACACTCCAGGGAAATCCTGCTCTAGCTCAGCCGGATCTGGCTGGTTATTTATGTCTCGACCGATCGCTGGCGCAGCGGTCGAATGTTGCATCCACGATGTACTCACGTCAGTATTGGGGGCAGGTGCAGGTATATAATCATCACCCGGGTATTCCAGTGGCGGAATCTCCGGCATAGACTCAGCAAAGAATGGAATATCCGAGTTGACATTACTACGGAAATCGTTTTCAGCTGGAGATTGACCTTTTGGGGGCTCTTCTGGTGTTGCTTTTGGCACCGGCGACATTGGTGCGGGCGAAACTGGAGCATGCGGAACCTGTTGTGCAGGGACTGGCTCTGGCTGAGCTTTTTCGGTTGTCGTTTTCGACTGCCCCTGCACCTGCCCGGCCGGGCTCAATATATCACCCTCGGCACTCGTGCGATGCGCAGCGATGTGGTCATCCCCGAGCATATGCACTGTTCGATCAAGGATAGTGGATAAAACTCCTGCGGGGTCGACATCTAGCTCGGCCGCACTATCTTCGACTGCCGACAATTCTGTTGGCGGATTTTCCACACCTGCTGTCGCTTCATTTTCATCGTCATTTTCGATATCGGCCGCATACTCTTGAACTGTTGACGGAGTCTGTTCAAGAGCGGCCTCAGCTTTTGGGTATGCTACCCCCTCATCCGGCACAGCAATGACAGCAACCTCAATATTGAGTACTTCGCGCAACACATCAGCGACGTGTTCACCCGAGTTACGTTGATTAAATCGCTGTGCCACCGCTGGCATAGCGAACGCAATCTTCAACGTGTTGTCTTCAATGCTTAACGGACGAGCTCCAGCATTGAGCTGGTTACGTACTAGGCCACCCAGATGTGGGTGAGAAACGATATCAGCCCATGCTCCAGAAATTTTGTCAAACAGAGCCGATGCCGGGCCACTAGTTGCTACACGTGCCTGAACCGTTGCAGAATCAGGTAGATCTCGTGGAGCCCTCGGCGGTATATATGGTTCGTTCTCAGGAACAGGACCTGGAGTAGCCCGCGGAACTTCTGGAGCTCGTTCGGCTTGTGGGACTCGTTCGGCTTGTGGGGCCGGAGATGTTACAGCCGCAGCCTGGGACACAGCTGATGTAACTGGCCGTGTTACAGCTGGAGCTGTTGCAGCTACTACCTGATCAGCAGGAGGCGTTACCGGAGTAGTAGGTTGCTGCTCGACTACCGGGTGTGCTGGCATAGCCGCCGAGGCTGCCGGTTCAGTTGGCTGTGCCAGTTGGGGAGTTGCTGGCTTCTTCCACTTCGCTAACGCCGGTGGTGGCGAAGAAACTTGACCCCCTTCAGTTTCAGCCGAACCGGCACCAGTCTTACCAGTATGCGTTCCCTCAGCTTGAGCCACAACCAGACGTGCACACAGCAATTCCAACTGCAAACGAGGCGAGGTTGCACCCACCATCATGTTGAGAGCTTCATTCGTAATATCTGCACAGCGAGATGCACGTGCCGTGCCAAGGGCTTGGGCTTGCTCGCTCATACGTTCATACTGATCATCTGGCACGGAAACAAAAACATCGCGCGAAGATTCCCCAGTCAACGCAATAATCACAACATCACGTAAACGCTGAAGCAAATCCTCGACAAAACGACGCGGATCGTGTCCTGACTTAACAACTGAATCAACGACCGAGAACAATGCCGCACCGTCTCGTATCGCAACCGCACTAACTGCGTCGTCCAATAAATGAGCCGAGGTATAACCAAGCAAAGCGACCGCACGCTCGTAATCTAACGAATGGGAATCTGAGCCACCAATGATTTGGTCGAGAACCGAAAGCGTATCACGCACCGAACCGGTACCAGCACGAATAACAAGATTCAGCACATCTTTCGATGCACTTACGCCCTCCATCGCACACAACCGAGCCAAATACTTTTCCAAATCAAGTGGTGGAACAAGCCGGAATGGATAATGGTGAGTACGCGAGCGAATCGTGCCGATCACCTTATCCGGTTCAGTCGTCGCAAAAATAAATTTCACATGCTCAGGTGGCTCTTCAACCAATTTCAACAACGCATTAAAACCCTGATTAGAGACCATGTGAGCTTCGTCGATAATGAAAATCTTGAACCGGTCACGCACCGGTGCAAATCCGGCTTGCTCGCGCAATTCACGAGCATCATCTACACCACCATGCGAAGCCGCGTCCATCTCCACTACATCGAGCGAACCTGCACCATCACGAGCTAAGTCTCGGCATGATTCACATTCCCCACACGGCGTATCGGTTGGATACTGGGCACAGTTCAAACAGCGCGCCAGAATACGAGCCGATGTGGTTTTCCCACAACCGCGCGGACCGGAAAACAGGTAAGCATGGGTTGTTCTCCCCGCTGCCAGCGCCGCTTTTAACGGCGCGACAACGTGGTCTTGCCCAATAACTTCTTGGAACGACTGAGGCCGATAACGGCGATACATGGCTACACTCACGATAACTATCTTACTCGACAGCTCCCACACCTGACTCGTCGTATACGCATGCTATGAATAATGCCAGTTATCCACAGAAACTTTCCAAACTTGGCACGGCATGAAGCCCAATATGTTCCTACAGAGAATATAAAAGGACTCCTCACGCACCCGCCAGAGCCCGGTCTCCTTGCTGCATTCCTGCCCTGGGGAATTAACCTAAGATGACGCCACGTGAGGAGTCGACTTTTAGTGTACGCGAAATTTCTCCAATACGCGAATCTATTGCCTAGGTAACACCCAACCGATTCGCGCACATTCCAGTTTTCATATACCATTAACTGGTACGTTGCCAATGGCAATGCACGCCAGGAGGATTCGCCTAGTGGCCTATGGCGCACGCTTGGAAAGCGTGTTGGGTGCAAGCCCTCGGGGGTTCGAATCCCCCATCCTCCGCCAAAGCCCCGAGCTATCGATGATAGCTCGGGGCTTTCGTTATACATACCGGTCTTCTGCGTTTAGCAATCATCACAGCACCGATACACCTAGCGATATTGAATACCCGTCCGCCACATATCAACGCGAATCCAACAATCCATAGTCGAGGAACTTACCGCATCCCGTCGTCGATATCTCGGAAATTATTATTCAAATGGCGCTCACGCGGCCCGTGGATGTTGACAAACGGCCAACGCTTGAGATGATGCAACTCCACATCCCACGAGATCTTCGCCCACATGAAGATGATCAGCGCAATCAAAATCGAACCGATACCACCTACCGCAATCGACCATCGCGGACCCCACACTTGCCCAATCCAGCCCACCAACGGCGAACCAATTGGCGTGATCCCCAAATTAACTGCGAAATAAATGGCCAGAACGCGACCACGGAGTTCCGGTGGCGTACTAATTTGAACCAACGTATTGACCGATATGAGGAAGGTCAACATCGTGAAACCAGTAGGGACCATCAAAATAGCGAAGACCGTATAGGTGGGCGCCATCGAAGCCGCAATGGCAACAACACCGAAAGCAACTGCGTAAACCAACAGCTTCGAAAAACGTGGAGCCTTGCGGCGAGCAGAAAGCAACGCGCCCGAGAGGGAACCAATCGCCAGCATCGAGCCCAGCAAGCCATATGAACCAGCGCCCTCACCATAGACTTCGGTAGCCATCAGCGCTTGGGTAACCTGGAAATTGAGGCCTAAGCCAGAGACCACAGCGATCATAACTAAAATCGCTACTATATCGGAGCGCGTCCGCACATAAGCGAAACCCTCACGTAACATTCCCTTATGCCGTTCAACCACTTTACGCTCGAAGAAATACTTCTCCTTCATAACAGCAAGCGCCAACACTGGAACGGCGAACAATGCGAAATTGAGAATGAACACCCATCCTGGGCCAACAAGTTCGATCAGTAATCCCGCGAGCGCAGGACCAAAAAGACGAGCGATATTGAACGACGTCGAATTTAGACTAATAGCGTTGGGTAACGATTTCGTCGGCACTAGTTCTGACAAAAACGTGTTGCGAACCGCTGACGAGAGCGCGTCTGCGACCCCGGAGAATACCGCTGCAAGGTAAACATGGTACAGTTCAGCCGTATTTGTCACCAACAAAACCCCCATGGCTAGGCCGATGGTAGCCACTGCGATTTGAGTGATTTGAATTAATCTACGGCGATTGACCCAGTCAGCGAGAACTCCGCCAACCGGTCCAAGAAACATCTGCGGTAAAAATTGGAATGCGGTAACAAAGCCTACAGCCACTGCAGAATTATCTGTCAATACTGTCAAAACCACCCAAATTTGGCAGACTCGTTGCATCCACACAGCGGTTGCGGATACCAAATTTGAAACAAACCACAGACGATAGTTGGGATAGGACAGCGAATGGAAAGTCTTAGACATATATCAACCTCGATAAAAGTCTAACCTAAGGAAATTAAGCGGGCACGCCTAATCCCATGAGACGCCGAATTCCAGTGCAATATCACGATATTTTACTAAAAACACCCGCAAGCACTCGCACCTCATCCCACTCGTGCGCTAAATTATATTAGGTGAATACCCAATATAATCCACGTCTCGAATACCGCAAGCGCATTCAGCAACGGCAGACTGTCATTTTTGGTTCCATCTCTGCCGTTATGGCATTTTTACTTATTGTCAGCACGCTCGTGTGGACCGGGGTCATTCCAGCACCTTTCAACCGCGAATTTTCTAAAGAAGCCGAACCTGCCTACCTCATCCCTTGCCCTTCGACCGATATTCAAGCACGCGATCTTTCGACTCTGAGTGCTCGCATTTACAACTCAACCAACATCAATGGTAAAGCTGGCGAAGTCGGGCAACAGCTAGCCACTTTGGGAGTCACAGTTACGGAAACCTCGAATTGGGCAGGCAAACCACTTCCAGAACCCATCCGAATCATCACCGGGAAAAACGGCGTTGATGCTGCTTACACTCTGCGAGCATACCTACCTGGATCTGTGATCCACTTTGACGAAACCAATAATTCTGAGATCCTCGACGTCGTCATCGGTAAAGATTTTGATGGGACGCAAACCGGCCCTAGCGAGGCAGATATTGCCACCGCGCTAGAGCCGATCGACGGTTGTAAACCAGTGAAGTAAAAGTTACAGCTGAGGTTCGCGCTGTAACGCACCCTTTTCGAGTTCCGCACCTGCTGGTGCCGAGGCAGGTGTTGCTGGCTCAATAGTCGTCCCGCGCCACCGCGAAATCGCGCGCATCACATGGTAAATGATAATCGCGCCGAACGAACCTAACGCGATACCGGAAAACTCTAAGTCGCCAACGAACAGTGTGTAGTTCGCGATTGCCATAACCATTGCAACAGCAGCCGTATTGAGATTGACCGGATCTGAGAAATCAACCTTGTTCTGCACCCAAATGCGAATGCCAAGCATACCGATCATGCCGTAGAGAACTGTGGCAGCACCACCTAAAACACCTGCTGGGATAGTAGCAATAGCAGCGCCGAACTTTGGCAATATCGATAGGCACAGCGCAAATCCAGCTGCGACGAGGTATGCGACAGTTGAATAGATACGAGTAGCTGCCATAACACCGATATTCTCGGCATACGTAGTCGTAGCTGAACCGCCGCCAGAACCGGCAACCATCGTTGCAAGACCATCTGCAAACAGTGCACGACCCGTGTAGTTATCGAGGTTTTCGCCGGTCATTGCAGCCACTGATTTCACGTGTCCAACATTTTCCGCGACCAACACTAAGACCACTGGAATGAACAGCGCAAAGAGTGAGAAGTCAAAGCTTGGTGCACGGAAGTGCGGGAAGCCGACAATATCCGCGGAGGCAACGGCATCGAAGTTCACTTCTCCGCGAATCATTGCAGTAACATAGCCAATGATGACGCCGAGCAGAATCGATAACCGGCCCATAATACCTTTGAACACCACGGTAGAGAGCAAGATTGCAACAATTGTCACCGTTGCCGTCACCGGCGCAGCCTGAACATTGTTCCAGGCTGCAGGTGCCAGGTTGAACCCGATGAGTGAAACGATTGCTCCGGTCACCACTGGTGGCATCAGCACATCAATCCAGCGAGTGCCAGCAAAATGGGCTGCAATACCGATCAGCGCCAGTAGACCACCGGTCATAATGATTCCGCCCTGAGCCAGCGAAGCCAAACGATCATCGAGTGGCTGGCCCCCGTTGGCCACATAGCCGGTCACTGCTCCAATTGGTGCCAAGAACGCGAAGGATGAACCGAGGTAGGACGGAATACGTCCCGAGGTGATCAAGATAAAAAGAATGGTTCCGACTCCGGTGAAGAACAACGTCGTTGCCGGATCGAAACCAGTAATAAGTGGAACAAGGAATGTCGCCCCAAACATGGCCACCATATGTTGGGCGCCAACCCCGATGGTGATAGGCCATGAAAGGCGTTCGTGTGGGGGAACAATTTCTCCCGGAGCAATCTTGGTACCATCACCATGAAGTTTCCATGTGAACAGTTGCGACATTCGGTTCTCCTACCGTAATAATCTACATAAACGACCAGAACTATACGGAACACATAGCAACAACTGCAAGTCAGGCAACCACGTCACCCTAAATGTGACCTATGCAATGTCGGTATCCACGCGGTACATCACATCGAAATACTCAACCACAACGTTCGCAGTTTCATCGAACTCTATGCCGGCCGCGTGAGCATCCTCAGTAAAAACTCGGGTATGTTCCTCTCTCCAATGTTCAAGATCGCCCTCACCTTCGGCTTGGGCAACGTCTTCAGATATTTCATTGAAGGGTATGAGGTCTACTTGACGATTACGGATCAACGCAACCGGGTTCGCATCCCCGTCGAGTAAAATTGCGAGGTCGCCGACCTGTGGATATTGTTCGTTGGCCGCATCGTATGCTGGAGCATAGCTAGAGGTAGCCGTCTTATCTCCGTGAACCGCAAGCAACGCGAGCTTACTTGCACAGCTTCTCGTCCCGTCCCCCAAAGAGAATGCTGGGGGTTCCATCGATACGACGTCCGTAACGCCCATGACACCGGGTACTTCAGCTAGTTTTGACCGGACTTTTGCACGCGTCCAAAACGCAGTGAGGTCTTCTGGACTTGGTTCTTCGACATACATATTTATTCCTAACCTTGCCAGTTTCGCATGTTACGCCATGTTTCAATATCTGGCTGTTTCCGATCGAGAATATCTCGAACGTACGTTGTAGTACCGATTCGGGTGAAGGCACTCACTAATACCCCAGCTCCGATAACGCCGAGGGTTCTTCCACCGATTCCTCGGCGCTGGCGATGGAACGCGGTTGCGATTAACGCCCCGGCAAGTGCTGACTGAGCCGCAGAACCAATAGCGACTAGCCACGGCCGATCCAAATAAATGGTGCTCAGCACTTTCATCATCGACGGTTCCAATATGCCTTCACCAGCTAACTCCCACGCCAGGACATCTTCAAAGGACCAGTCTGTTGGCGATATTAGCTTCGCAGCAGGAATATTTGACAAACTCCCCTCGCTGTTGAGCGCATCGGCTAGTTCGCGCGGTAACCCTAAGACGCGCACAAGCGTGCGTACAGCCGCCTGCGGCTCGACAAGTAGCGCACGGCGCATATCGTGGAACGTGACGTTGACAATGTCTGCAGTGGCTAACCGTGCTATTGCACCGGCACCGAGTTCGTCGGTGACGAACTCATGAGCAATTGAGCCATCTTCAATCCACCTAAAAATAGGCAACTCGCCTGTCCAATCCCACACTAAACGCACATTGTCGCGACGCACCAATAAGGTGGGATGGAATTGGCCATGGATGTTTACTGCGAATGCCATGACATAATTTGGCCGTGGAAATACCTTCCGGTAGCTTGCTAACGAGTATTCCGATGTCAAGACCCTCAGGTTTCCTAATTTAGAAACCATGATCGGAGCTTGCTGCGCACTGGCCATCGATGGAACTTCCGATATCGCCATATCGGTCAGCAACATCATCGGACCTTCATCAAATTCTGGGAACTTCGCACCAAAGACACCGAAATCTAGATCCTGATTTTCATTATCCTGTTCTGCAGGATCATCGTCGATATCGGCCTCGACGTCGACGGCCCCGATATCAAGGGGACCATGGACGACTTCACCATCAAGTTCTACTGCAACTTTACGAAGCTTTTCTTGCATTTCCACTAAGAGATCACTAACGCTAAGCCCACGGATGACCGTGCCTGCGTCATCAAGCATCGCTACTCGTCGACGTCGACCGCTAATCGCAACTTCAAATTCGTAGCCGCCGTCTACAGCTTGCCCACGTCCCAAAATTTGCTGGTCGGCAAAAAACTCAGCTATCCGTTCGACAGTAGTAAGCTGCGGGTCAAAAATATCGATGTGCCCGCGAACTGATCTCCATGATGTCATGATTATGCCTTCTTCTGATGAAATTTCCGTCGATTAACATCAAGTTGATATAGTGCGATTCCTGTCGCAACGGCTGCATTGAGCGACTCCATGTCAGATGCAATCGGAATTGATGCGATCACATCGCATGTCTCACGCACAAGACGAGATAGCCCCTTGCCTTCAGAACCAGTGACAACAACCAGAGGGACGTCTGCCATATCTAACGTATCAACAGATTCTTGCCCACCACCATCAAGGCCGATGACAAAGTAGCCCTCTTCTTTAAGCTCTTCAAGTGCACGCACTAAGTTAGTTTCGCGAGCTACTGGAACTCGAGCAGCCGCACCCGCAGAAACTTTCCAGACTGTGGCGTTAACTCCTGCGCTTCGACGCTCGGGAATCAGCACACCATCCGCCCGAAATGCCGACGCCGACCGCATTGCGGCCCCGAGGTTGTGCGGATCGGTTACCGAATCAAGAGCCACTATGAGCCCTGGTTCCACATGGTCTCGGCCACGAACGATCAACTCATCAAGATCTACGTATTCATATGGCGGAACTTCAAGAGCAATACCTTGGTGAACTTGACCTTCGGTCATTTTGTCGAGTTCTTGGCGAGTCACTTCGATCAGATCTGCACCAGATTCAGTCGCTGCACGCAAAACAGTTGCTACTCGCTCATCGTTAGCAAGTGACCCAACAACAAACACTCGAGAAAACGGGATGCCTGACGAAACAATCTCCACAACCGGGTTACGACCACTAACTAGCTCGTACCCTTCCGGGGTATGCAAGTGACCGCGTAGCTTAGGACCGGCAGCTTTTTCTGCAGCGGCCTCTCGTGCCACCTTCTTCTTATACGCTGGATGATAGGTGCGATCTTCGGCTTTTGGAGTTGGTCCTTTACCTTCAAGACCGCGCCGGCGTTGCCCGCCCGAACCTACTTTTGTCCCTTTTTTCGGACCCTTGCGGATTGCTCCCGGGCGCCCAAAGTGACCTGCCATTACTTTTCTCCGATCTTCCAGCGCGCTCCTGACGCCGAATCCTCGACGTGGATTCCTGCAGCTAGCAGAGCATCTCTCAAAGAATCTGCTCGTACCCAATCTTTCGCTGCCCGGGCAGCTGCCCGTTCATCAAGAATTGTATGCACAAGTGCATCCAGCGCATCGTGATAATTCGATCCTACTGCTGACTCATCGCGCCACGGTGATGCACACGGATCCAAACCAAGAACGTCGAGCATAACACGAACAAGGAGCTGTTCGCGTCGAATGTCGACGTCTTCTTCAGCCACCAAAGCATTATTTCCAGCTGTAACATGTTCATGAATAACCGCGAGCGCCACTGAAACATTGAGATCATCATCCATAGCAGCAACGAATTCTGCAGGAATCTGCGATAACGGCAGCGAGGCCACCTCGTCTGCTGGCACTTCACCGACAGCATCGACTGAGCGTTGCACGAATCCGGCAAGTCGATCCCACACCGCACCGGCTTCCGCCAACGTGCGCTCCGAATAAGCGACAGTAGACCGATAATGAACAGTCCCCAAAGCCAAACGCACTATTACAGCGGGGTGCTCAGCAAGAATATTGGCAACGATCAACGAGTTACCTAATGATTTACTCATCTTCTCGCCGTCGATAGTAACCCAAGCGTTATGCATCCAATACTGCGCAAAGCCGTAGCCGGCACCATGAGATTGTGCCTGTTCGTTCTCGTGGTGCGGGAATCGTAAATCAATTCCGCCTGCGTGAATATCAAATTCTTCACCCAAGTACTTTCCGGCCATAGCTGAACATTCCAAATGCCAACCCGGCCGGCCTCTTCCCCACGGGGTATCCCAAGCGGCCGTTCCCGGCTCCCCTGGCTTCTCAGCCTTCCACAAGGCAAAGTCACGCGGGTTGCGTTTGTCAGGTTCGACATCGTCGTCAGAAAAATCATCTAGCGTTTGGCGGGTAAGCGAGCCATAGTCAGGCAAGGATGCAACATCGAAATAGACGTTACCTGAATCTCCAGGATAGGCATGACCTTGATCAATCAATCGTTCAATAAAAGCGATCATCTCTGGAATGTGGCCAGTTGCGCGTGGCTCATACGTTGGCCGTAATACGCCAAGCGCATCGTAAGCCTTGGTAAATTCATTTTCGTAAATATATGCGTGAGCCCAGAACTCGCGACCAGCTTCAGCGGATTTCGCCAAGATCTTGTCATCGATATCGGTAACGTTACGTACCATCGTCGTCTCAAATCCACGACGACGCAGCCACCGTACCAGGACGTCGAACGCCAATGCTGAGCGCATATGACCAATATGCGGCGACCCCTGAACCGTGGCACCACAAAGATAAATACCAACTTTGCCCGGGAGCAGGGAAGTGAACTCGCGCATCGAGCGCGTTGCTGAGTCATAAATATGTAGTGCCATGGTTCAATTTTACACGGAAAGTCCCACATATCTTGCGCGCACGTGGCTGCCCGTGGAAAACACCTTTTATCCGCAACTGACGGTAACCGGCTACGCTATTAAGTCGAATATCGATAAATATTCTTCA